>ONTY01000144.1 GCA_900320815.1 uncultured Pseudomonadota bacterium | reverse complement strand
GAAGGGCAGGAAGAACAGGATAATGACGGCGCCACCCATCACCACCACACCCCAAAACTTCGCTTCAAAGGTTTTGAGCAGAACGATGAGAATGATGGCAAACACTGCCATCGCTGCCTTAAATTTTATGGAGCAGCGCGTCATAAAGAAGGCTGCGCCCACAGCCAGTACCGCCACAACGCACAGTACGTTAACCATCACGTCTGTGGTAGCACGCAACATGGAATAGAACGGCGTGAAATACCATACGGGTGCAATGTGCGCAGGCGTGACCATCGGATCTGCCGGAATGAAGTTGTTGTATTCCAGGAAATAACCGCCCATTTCCGGCATGAAAAAGACAACAGCGAAGAAAATCAGCAAGAAAACGCCGAAGCCGAATACGTCGTGCACTGAGTAATACGGATGGAACGGAATGCCATCAGCGGGTGCATCGGGCGACCAGCGATTGCCTTTGGGGCCAGCCTTGATTTCAATACCATCCGGGTTGTTGGAGCCAACGTCATGCAGTGCCAGCAGGTGCGCTACCACCAAGCCGATGAGAACCAGCGGCACGGCAATCACGTGGAAGCTAAAGAAGCGGTTGAGTGTGGCATCACCTACCACATAGTCTCCACGAATAAGCAGCGACAAGTCCGGTCCAATGAAGGGAATGGCGGAGAACAGGTTGACGATGACCTGCGCGCCCCAGTAGGACATTTGTCCCCACGGCAACAAATAGCCCATAAAGGCTTCTGCCATCAAGCACAGGAAAATAGCGCAGCCGAAAATCCACACCAACTCGCGTGGTTTTCGATAGCTGCCATACAGCAGCCCACGGAACATGTGCAGGTACACCACAATGAAGAAGGCAGACGCCCCTGTGGAGTGCATGTAGCGGATAAACCAGCCACCGGGTACGTCGCGCATGATGTATTCCACCGAGGCAAAGGCCACAGGAGGTGCGCCAATCACGCCGCCGATGGGACTGGCGTCTGGCTTGTAATGCATGACCAAGAAAATGCCAGTGACAATTTGAATCACCAGCACCAACAAAGCCATTGAGCCAAAAATAAACCAAGTGTTGAAGTTTTTCGGCGCATAGTATTCCGACATGTGCTTGCGGTACGCCGCCATGACGGTTGGAAAGCGGTTGTCAAACCACGTGAACCCTTTTTCGTACCAGGGTGCATCGGGGGAAATTTCTTTGAACTCGGCCATTTCTCTGCCTCTTTACGCTTTTTGTTCTTCGCCAATCAGCAGCCTGTTTTCAGACAGGTAGACGTACGGCGGCACTTCCAGGTTGTCCGGCGCCGGTTTGTTTTTAAACACACGACCCGCCAAGTCAAATGTGGAACCGTGGCAGGGGCAGAAAAAGCCGCCTTCCCAGTTATCTGGCAGCGAAGGTTGCGGGCCAGTTTGCAACTTGTCCACCGGAGAGCAACCCAAGTGTGTGCAAATACCCACAACCACCAGGATTTCCGGGTGCTCTTGACGCGCACGCGCCTCGTTTTGTGCCCATTCAGGCGTTGGATAACCCTTGTGCAACGATTTCGGGTCGGCTACATCCGCCTCGGTTTTTTTGAGCGATGCCATTTGTTCAGGCGTGCGCTTCATAATCCAGACGGGCTTTCCGCGCCATTCAACGATGATTTTCTCGCCTGGTTTCAGCTCTGAAATATCAACCTCGACGGCAGCGCCCGCCGCCTTGGCTCTTTCAGATGGTGAGAAACTGCTGACAAATGGCGTAGCCAATGCCACCGTACCGGCAACGCCGGCGCAACTGGTGGCAATCAGCCATGTGCGTTTGCTGCTATCTAGCGGCGCAGGGGTAAATTGACTCGGTTGTGGGTCACTCATAGCAATCCTCTGGCAATGATTTCTCTCATTCGTGGGGTGGGAGCAACAATTCATTTTAGTCATACCCTATGCATCGTCCGCTAAAAGGAGCACATAAAAATTGATGCAGTTTGCCTTGATAGGAGACGCAGAATTGATGCAAGTCAGCACTCTGAAATGTGCAGCGCAGCATTCCTTGAAGAAATAGTGCACCGAGTGAAAAAGCGCGCAGCCCCCTGCTCACGCCGGATTGTTGATGTCAACGAACTGACAAGCGATACCAAACTGCCCCGCTACACGTTGTGCCAGCGCCTGCACGCCGTAACGCTCCGTGGCGTGATGACCGCAGGCGAAAAACGCCACGCCACACTCGCGCGCCAGATGCGGCTGCGGCTCTGATGCCTCGCCAGTAATAAATGCCTGCGCCCCGGCGTCAATCGCTGCCTGCAGCCAGCCCTGAGCGCCGCCGCTGCACCACGCGATGCGCTCCAAGGGCGCCCCGCCACTGCCATCCACGCACAGCACGCTGTGCTGCAGTTCGCGCTCGAGCATCGTGTGCAATGCAGCGGCACTGGCAAACGCGCCACCACCCGCACGCTGCCCGATGAAACCCAAGTCGTGCTCGCCAAAGTTGCCCTGCACCTCCAACCCCAGGCGCACGGCAAGCTGCGCGTTGTTGCCCAGTTCGGGGTGCGCATCCAGCGGCAGGTGGTACGCCAACAGGCTGATGTCATGCGTCAGCAGCAAGCGCAGCCGCTCGCGCATCCAGCCCGTCACGCACTGGCTCTGCCCGCGCCAGAACAGACCGTGGTGCACCAGCAGCGCATCGGCGCCCGCCGCAATCGCTGCCTCAATCAGCGCGCGGCTGGCGGTGACGCCGCACACCAGGCGCTGCACATCGGGCTTGCCCTGCACCTGCAGGCCGTTGGGAGCGTAGTCGTGAAAGCTTTGTGGCTGCATCAACGCGTCGCACGCGCCGAGAAGTTGCGAAAGTGAACACATGCCAGCGCCGGCGGCGAGTGTCATGGTTTGCGTCGTGAAGTCTTGTGTCATGCGAGCATTGTCGCTGCCCCCTGCAGAATTTTTCACATACAGCAGCGGGAGCGCCCGGGTCAGAACCATTCCATTCGCAAGCATTCTGGCTTGTGCGCCGCCACCGCCTTGGCCGCGTGCCCAATCACCACGGGCATGAAAGCATGCCTCAATGTTCAGCTTCGCCTTCATTCAGCCAAGGAGATGATTTTTTGCTCCACGTGTCTTTTCCATGTGCAGTAGATGCAACCCTGAACTGGCCGCACAGCCATAGCCATTACAGGCACTATTGCCAAAACCTCATACTACCACTCTATATATTTCATTGCCTGCTTATATCGCCGGTAGCGAAATGATACTCCTGGAGTGATAAGAAAAAACTGCTCTTTCTAGAATCCAGCGCCTTTCACATTTCCCCTGTTCTGCCCATGAAACGCCTGTGGCTCTTATTTGCACAAACCGTCACCGTGTTGCTGGCGGCGTATTTCGTCTTTCACACTTTTGCGCCACAGCGCGCTGCGCCTGCCGCCCTGCCAGCCGCTGCCGTCGCGCCGCCGCTGCCCACGCGCGAAGGCGATGCGCCTGGCAGTTTCAGTGCTGCCGTACGCCGCGCTGCGCCCGCTGTGGTCAGCATCAACACCAGCGCCACCGTGCGCCACCCGCTCTCGTCAGACCCGTGGTTTCGCTTTTTCTTTGGCGAGCAGGCGGAAACGCACACCGGCCTGGGTTCCGGCGTCATCATGGAAGCCTCGGGCTACGTGCTCACCAACAACCACGTCGTGGCAAACGCCGACACCATTGAAGTCGTGCTGCCCGACACACGGCGCGCCGCTGCGCGGCTCATCGGTGCCGACCCCGAAAGCGACCTCGCCGTGCTGAAAATTGAACTCGACGCCCTGCCCGCCATCCCCCTCGGCAACTCAGACGCGCTGCAAGTGGGCGACCGCGTGCTGGCCATCGGTAACCCCTTTGGCGTCGGCCAGACTGTGACCAGCGGCATCGTCAGCGCCCTTGGGCGCAGCCAGCTTGGGCTGAACACCTACGAAAACTTCATCCAGACCGACGCTGCCATCAACCCCGGCAACAGCGGCGGCGCCCTCGTGGACGCCGATGGGCGGCTGCTCGGCATCAACACCGCCATCTACTCGCGCTCCGGCGGCAGCATGGGCATCGGCTTTGCCATCCCCGTGAGCACCGCGCAACAAGTGCTTGGCAGCATCGTGCAGCACGGGCGCGTCGTGCGTGGCTGGATTGGCATAGAAACCGTCGATCTCACCCCTGAGCTGCGCGACACCTTTGAGGTGCCCGTGCAGCGTGGCGCCCTTGTTGCCGGCGTCGTTGCCAACGGTCCTGCCGCCCGCGCCGGCCTGCGCCCCGGCGACGTGATTACCAGCGTTGCCGGCAAAGACATTGGCAGCACCGCCGAGCTGATGAGCCGCACTGCCGCCCTTGCCCCTGGGCAAGCCGTGCGCTTTGAAGGCTGGCGCAGCAAAAAAGCCATGCCCTTTGACATCACCCCCATCCAGCGCCCACAAGCACAGCGCACGCAGCGCCTGCGCTAGTCGCTTTACAAAAACATATACTCCCTATTGTTAGTCATCATTGCCCGCAACAACTGCCGGCGAACAAACACAAACATGATGGGTATGAAGAGGCGCAATTTATCGCGTTCAGCCATGCATGAACACCCAACCACAAAAAAAGCCCCTCCGCAGAGGGGCTTTGTTTTTGAGTCAGGTATTTTCCAAAAAATCACTGGCGCGCCAAGTACTCTTCGATTGCAGCGGCATTTATAGCGCCTTTCACAATCGAGCCGTCAGCAAAAATTAGCGCCGGCACACCAGTGAAGCCATGCCCGTCGAAAACGGTTCTGTTTTCGGCCAGCGCCGCAGTGTTGCAACTGGTATTGTTGCCGGGGGCGGTGCCGCTTAGCATCCAGTCCGTCCAGGTTTTTGCCTTGTTGGCGGAGCACCAGAGGCGCTGCGCAAAATTGCCCTGCTTCGTGCTTGACAGCACCTGCGTCACGAACACGTGCACCGTCACATTTTCAATTGCGGCCAGGTTTTGTTCCAACTGTTTGCAATAGGGGCAGTTCGGGTCTTCAAACACCGCCAGCTTGCGGCTGCCATTGCCACGCACGATGGTGATGGCATTAC
>ONTY01000121.1 GCA_900320815.1 uncultured Pseudomonadota bacterium | reverse complement strand
GTTCAGCAGAAGGAAAGGGGAACAAAAACATTTTACATTTCCGTCTGTACCATGCTGCTGCAGTGCTGCCTTCCTGCATCACTTCCACGCCGGAAAAAGCTCTGTTACTTATTTCCCGGGATTCTCAGCCAGCCCGTATTCCAGTCGTAAAGCGTGATCTCCCTGCGTTTGCGCTCCTGGTATCGGATGTCCCGGGCAATATGTGGAATTCTTTTCTCCTCAGCCCGCTTTTCCAGGAGTCCCAGGGCGTCTGAACGGGCCTGGCCGTCCTCAATCTTTTCAAAGGCAGCATAATAATCCGGACTCCAGTACTGGTCGGAAGCAAGGGCGGCGATCTGTACGCTCCACCCGGAACTCTCCCTGATTTGCCCGGCGTCCTGCCGTATTTCTGCGTTAAGGCGTGCCACCTGGTTTTCCGCCACAACGCGGTCAATATTCATAATGTTCATACCGATCCAGGTAGTCAGAATGACAGCTGCCAGTGCAGGACAGACTCTGACATGCGGAAGCAAGGCTTTCACCGCTGCGGCAATGGCGCGAATGCACTCAAAATCGCCCGGGCTGCTGGCAGCAAACCCGGCTTCAATCACGTCCACTTTCAGCCGCTCCAACTGGCGCGCAATACGCAGTTTTTCTTCACTCGTCATACTCGCGCCGGGCGATTGTTCACCGTCGCGCAAAGTGGTGTCAAAAATGATGAGTTTGTCAGTCATGCTTTTTCCTTGTGGGAGTGTGGGGAGGCAAAAAAATAGCCCGCTGCGTGTGGCAGGCGGGCTGTTGGATGGTTTGCTCCGGAAAAAACGCCGCAGCGTTTTCAGCGCACGCGCCAAACCAAGCCCGCCAAGGGGCTTAGCAGTAGGGCAAGAAAGGCGCGCTGGAACATGGGCGGCGAATGTAGCACAGGCGGCATTTTTCAGCGGTGCAGTCTCTGTTCATCCTGCTTATCCAGCGTGTCGGCGGCAATTTTGCTGTCACCGCCATGCAGCCCGTGCGGATGCAGCCCCTGCTCATCTGGCTCGTCGGTGGAGGTGCTCACAATGCTCGCGTGCAACCCGTTCGCTTTGCGCCAGCCATAGACCACGTAGCCCGAGAGCGCATACACCACAAAAAGCACAAACAGCATCGTCGCCGGCTCGATGCTCACCACGGCAATCAGCAGCACCGCCAGCACCAGTGCGGCAAAGGGCGCGCTGCGGCGCACGCTCAAATCCTTGAAGCTGTAATACGGCGTGTTCGTGACCATCGTCAAGCCGGCAAAGAGCGTGAGCGCAAACAGCGGCCACGACAGGTCAGCGCGCTCTGGCTCGCCAAACAGCGCCAGCAGCGCGCGGCGGAACATGGGCACGTCGCGGTGCTCGAGCAGCACGGCGCTGCTCAGCCATACAAAGCCGGCCACCAGCGCCGCTGCCGCTGGCGAAGGCAGCCCCTGGAAATAGCGTTTATCCACCACAGCCGCATTCACGTTAAAGCGCGCCAGCCGCAGCGCTGCGCACGCGCAATACACAAACGCCGCAATCCAGCCCCAGCGTCCCAGCGGACGCAGCGCCCATTCATACGCCACGATGCCAGGAGCCACGCCAAAGCTCACCATGTCCGAGAGCGAATCCATCTGCACGCCAAAGGCGCTTTGCGTGTGCGTCAGCCGCGCCACGCGCCCGTCCATGCTATCGAGCACCATCGCCGCGAAGATGGCGCCAGTGGCCAAATCAAAGCGCCCGTTCATTGCCATGACGATGGCGTAAAAGCCGCCGAACAGTGCCGCCAGCGTGATGGCGTTCGGGAAGATGTAAATGCCCTTGCGCAAGCGCGGCGACAGCGGCAAGCGCGGATGTGAATGCTGGAAATCGTTCATGTGTTCTGCCCCGCGCACACCGCAAGGCGCACGCAAGCCCCAAGCGGCACGAAGGGAAATGGAAAACAAAAGCCAAGCGTCGCAGTGTAGCCCGCCACCCGCACGCAGCCCCCTGACACAACCATATACTCTACATAAGAACACGTCATTGCCCGCAATATCCGCCGGCAACCACAACATACCCATACAAATCAGTTCTTTTCATCTTTCTCTCTCATCGCCAGCCATGTTCTCCCACAAGGGGAACACAAACAGCAAAAAAACCGCCCGCGCATTTATCAATGCGCTGGCAGGCCGCCGAAAGCCGCGAACAGGCAGCAAAGCAATACATTTTGGCTGAAACTTTTTTCCAGAAACCCGCAGCATTTCAAACGCCACGCGCCTGCTTGATTTTGAACGCCGCGCCAAAGGCCGGCGTATCGACGTCTTTGATGAAAACTTCGGCGCTCTGATAGAAAACAAAAGCCGGAGCAGAGATTCAGACGCGCTCGAAATGCACGGCAAAGAAAAAAACGGCGCGTTGAACAAAACACGCGCTCATTCGGCCAGCCGAGATGCCAGAGTTGCTGCGCCGCCTCTCATTTTCAGGGAAGCGTTTCAAAACTTCCGGAAAACGGGGGAAGTTGTCCTTATATACCCACCATATAAAACGTCCATTACCCGTAACTTATGCGGGTGACAAGAAATATACTGTCTCCATTCTCACGACACTGGCGCCCTGCCCCGCGCTGCGCTGCGCCACAATGCGCGCCATGCTTTTTCCCGCTTCATTCATGCGTGTGCCGCTGGCGGCGCTGGCGCTGGTGCTGACACACGCCGTACACGCTGCCCCCCTGCCCTCTTTTGACGAAGTACGCGCGGCGCATCGCCCATCGCAAGCGATGCTGCTGGACCGCCACGGCGAGGTGCTGCACGACTTGCGCGCAGATATGCGCGTGCGGCGTGGACGTTGGGTGGCGCTGGCGCAGAGCTCGGCGGCGCTGCAGCGCGCGCTGCTGCTCTCGGAAGATCAGCGTTTTTATGAGCACAGCGGCGTGGACTGGCTGGCCGTGGGCGCGGCGGCGTGGGCAAATGTGCAAGGCAACCAGGCGCGCCCGCGCGGCGCAAGCACGCTGACGATGCAGCTCGCCGGCCTGCTGGACGAGCAGTTGCGCCGGCGCGGCGGCGCGCGCACGCTGCGGCAGAAGGTGCGTCAGGCGCAGGCGGCGCTGGCGATGGAAGGGCGCTGGAGCAAGCAGGAAATCCTCGAGGCGTATCTGAATCTGCTGCCTTTTCGTGGTGAGCTGGTGGGCATTGACGCACTCGCGCGCACGCTCTTTGGCCGCGCACCGCACGCATTGAGCGAGGAAGAAGCCGCCATTGCTGCCGCGCTGGTGCGCGCACCCAATGCCTCACCCACGCGCGTGGCGCAGCGCGCGTGCGCCGTGCTGCGGGCAATGCACGCGGAATATGACGGCGCGGCGCCGGACTGCATTGCGCTAGACATGCTCACCGCCGTTGCCCTGGAGCGCAGCGCCTGGCCCGCAAGCGTGGGCGATGCGCCGCACGCCGCACGCCGCCTGCTGGCGCGTGCACGCGCCTCGGGTGAGGCGGCGCCGCTGACACTGCGCTCCACGCTGGACGCCGGGGTGCAGCGCCTGGCGCAAGGCACGCTGCGCCAGCACGTGCGCGAGTTGCGCGGGCGCAATGTGGAAGACGGCGCCGCCGTGGTCATTGACAACGCCACGGGCGACATCCTCGCCTGGGTCGGCTCCACCGGGCGCGCGCTAAGCCGCGCATCAGAAGTGGACGGCGTGCTGGCGCTGCGCCAGCCGGGAAGCACCCTCAAGCCCTTTCTCTACGCACAGGCCATTGCCGAGCGGCGGCTCACCGCCGCCTCGCTGCTGCACGACTCGCCGCAGCAGCTGCAAACGGCCTCTGGCCTCTACATCCCGCAGAACTACGACCGCAGCTTCAAGGGCTGGGTGTCGGTGCGCACGGCGCTGGCCTCCTCGCTCAACGTGCCCGCCGTGCGCGCGCTCGTGATGGTCTCGCCTGAGCCGTTTCGCCAGCAGCTCAATGCGCTGGGACTGGGACTGCGCGAAGACGGCGGCTACTACGGCTACAGCCTCGCGCTTGGCAGCGCCGAAGTGCGGCTGCTCAATCTGACGAATGCCTACCGCGCACTCGCCCTGGGTGGGCAGCTCTGCGGCACGCGCCTTTCGCTGGATGAAGCAGCGGCGCCCTGCCAGCCGGTGCTCTCCCCAGCGGCGGCCTTCATCGTCGGCGACATCCTGGCTGACCGCAATGCACGCGCCATGACGTTTGGCACCGACTCGGTGCTCGCCACGCGCTTTTGGACTGCCGTGAAAACCGGCACCAGCAAAGACATGCGCGACAACTGGGCCATCGGCTGGTCGGCGCGCTACACCGTGGGCGTGTGGGTGGGCAACGCCAGCGGCGCGCCCATGTGGAACGTCAGCGGCACCAGCGGCGCCGCACCCGTGTGGGCCACCATCATGCGCGCGCTGCACCGCAACGTGCCCTCGCGCGCGCCCGCGCCGCCGGCAGACGTAGAGCGCGCCGCCGTGCGCTTTGAGGGCGTGCAGGAAGCGGCGCGCGACGAGTGGTTCCTGCCCGGCAGCGCGCAAACGGTGTTTGCCATCGCAAGGCCCGCTGATTTCGGCGAAGGCGAAAGCAGCGCGCGCATCACCGCGCCGCAGGACGGCACCATCCTCGCGCTTGACCCCGACATACCCCCGGCAAATCAACGCCTGCCATTGCGCGCCCAAACCAGCAAAGAGCATGCCGCTGCGCTGCGCTGGTTCATCGGCGGCGATGAAGTCGGGCGCGGCGCCCGCGCCGCCTGGCTGCCGCGACCCGGGCGCCACACCGTACAGCTGCGCGGCGCCAACGGCCAACTGCTCGACGAGTGCCACGTAGAAGTGCGCGGCACTTGGGCGCTGCAGCAAGCGCGGCGCGCTGCAGGGCAGTAAAGCAAGCCAAGCGCCTACACTCCACCACTGCCGCCGCGCAAACCTTTTTCTGCCATGAAAATATCCGCCCTTTTCCTTGCCCTGACCCTCATTTTTGGCGGCTCCGTTCCGCACGCCACAGAAAAAAACCCGTCCGAACCTGCCGCGCCACAAGAAACAAAGAAAAGCGCCGTTTAAAATGCCAGCGGCGAGCCAGATTTTTTTGAGCATCCATTCCCCACCCACGAAAAAGGAAACACACCGTGCACCCTTTTGACCTTTACCTGCCCACGCGCATCATTTTTGGCAAAGGCCGCATTACGGAATTGCCCAGCGCCATGCACCCGTACGGCAAAAAAGTGCTGCTCGCCAATACGCTCGGACAGATGGCCGATCACGTTTTTCACATTCTGGGGTGTGGACCAGGCGACGCTGGTGAAAGCACCGAAGGAGGCTGTATAGCTGAAATAGCGGTCGGCACCGAAGAGACCTATATCCAGGGGATGAGGCTGGCCGAAAATAATGGAATCACAGGCAGGCAGCGGTTCCAGGGGCAGATCAAGCCCGTTGGCAAAGTCGTTGGTGCTGCCGCAGGGAATGTATCCCAGTGGGGTTTTATGACCGCCCTGAAGCAGGCCGGTGATGACCTCATTCAGGGTGCCGTCGCCGCCGCAGGCAACAACCAGATCAGTTTCTCCGCCATGAAGGCGGGCAAAGTCTGTGGCATCGCCGCG
>ONTY01000090.1 GCA_900320815.1 uncultured Pseudomonadota bacterium | reverse complement strand
CGCCGCGCAGGCGGCTTAGGGAGTATCTGCATTTCCCGCCATTCCCAGCAGTGCCGCAATGGCGTCGCGGTGTTTGCCTCGCTCAGGCGGCAGCGCGCCGGCGGTGCTGGCGCCCGCCGCCAGCAGCAGGCGAACGGTATCCAAGTTCCCACCCCTGCCTACGCTGGCTAGCGCGTGGTGCAGTGCCGCACGGCCGCGGTCAGCGCGCGGGATTGCTGCGGCCAGAGGGGGTTGGTTGCCGCCAGGAGCAACGTCATGGCGCGCACGCGGCCACATTCGGCTGCCCGCACCAGCGCCCTGGATATCTGCTCGCCCGCAGGTGCAGTCGCCAGCAACATGCGCAGCGCCGTCGTGCTGCTGTGGTGTGTGGCGTAAACCAGCGCAGTGTTGTCACGCATATCTGTGTGGTTGGGATTGGCGCCAGCCGCTAAAAGCCGGTGCACAGCGGCGCAGCGCCCCTGCTTTGCGGCTACGATCAGCGCGGTTTTCCCGTCATAGGGAAAAAGTGCGTTGACATCCACACCTTCGGCAATCAAACGCTTGATTTCAGACACGGGACTGAACATGACGGCGTAGCCCAAGGCGGTTGGTTTGGAAATAAAAGGGGGCATGGCAGGAGCAGTATTGATGCGCTGCAATCGTATTTTGCAGCGCCTGCACGAGAAAACGCGTACAAAAAAACGCCCTTGCAGGCAGCAGGGGCGCTTTATTTCAGCGAGAAAAAACTCAACCCTGATGCGGGCGCTTGCCCGGGTTCTTCTTGCTGCGCAAGTGCGCGCCGCGCTCCAGGCTGCGGCGTTGACCGGCGCCCAATTTCGGGCGCGACGCACCCGGCAGCGGCGGCGTCGCTTTACGCATCGCTTCGGTGATGATTTTGTTGCCCATGATGTTTTGTCCTGAAAAAAGAAAAGGGTGGGGGAAAACGCAAAGCCGTGTATTGTCTACCATTGCGCCCTCTCCTCCAATGCTCTCAAACCAAGAGCGCGCAAGCCACATTTGCCGAAAGGAACCACTTCATGCCAGTCACTGCCGCCGACATCCTCGCTGCTGCCAGTTTCCGCCACGCCTGCAAAGCCTACGACCCCGCACGCCGCATCAGCGACGCGCACTTCCAGACACTGCTGCAGTCTGCCCAGCTCGCCCCAAGCTCCTTTGGGCTGGAGCCGTGGCGCTTGCTCGTTATCGAGCGCCCCGCGCTGCGCCAGCGCATCGCACGTGAAGCCTGGGGCGCCGGCGCCAAAGCCACCGAGTGCAGCCACCTCGTGGCCTTTATCGCGCAGCTTGAACCCCTGCTCTCGCCTGAAAGCGGCCTGCCGCAGCGCATCTTCAGTGAGCGCCAGCGCGTGACGGGTGAAGCACTGGAGCGCCGCTGCCGCCACTACGAGCAATTTGCGCGCAGCGACTTTGCGCTGGCCGGTCAGCCGCGCGCTTTTTATGACTGGGCGTGCAAGCAAAGCTATATCGCCCTCGCGGACATGCTCACCGCCGCCGCCTGGCTCGGCATTGACTCCACGCCCATCGAAGGTTTTGCGCTGGAGGGCATGAACACGCTCCTTGCCCAAGAAGCGCCCTACAACCCCGCGCACTACAAACTCGCCGTTATGGCGTGCTTTGGCTACCGCCTGCACGAACCCCGCCCCAAAATCCGCCGCAGCTTGGAAGAAACTGTGCAGTGGGTGGTGTAGGGCGCGATGGCTGAACTCGCCCCAGCATAAACCAGGGAAAATGCGATGGATGGCATTCATGAATATCTGCAGCACGCGCAGCAGGAATTGCTGCACTGCGCGCTGCAAGACTGGTGGCAAAGGCACTCTGTGAGCCTTGGCAAAGAGATTCCGGAGCGCCGTTTTCTGGATTTTTTTGCCCGCGCCGCTTTGCTGTCTGGCAACACGCGGCTGCTGGATTTCATGCTGGCGCGCGGTGCCAATGCCAACCACACCGACGGCGGTGTGCCGCTGATATTTTTTGCGCTCACCCCCATCAGCCGCAATGGATTTTCTTGTCTGCCTCTGCTGAAAAGCCTCATCGCCGCAGGCGCCAACGTGAATGGCACCAACCCCGTGGGTGGGCTGACGCCACTCATGGCCGCCATCAACGCCAATGCTGTGCCTCACGCCGTGTTGCTGCTGGACGCCGGTGCCGACCCGTGGCACGCGTCCGAAGTCCTTGGTATGAATGCCATTGAATATGCCGCTGCGCTGAATGCGCCGGTGTTTCTTGAACTGATGCGGGAGAGTTACTGATGCGCCAGGCCGCCCGCATCCGGCTTGTACGTGCAGCACGGGCGCCGACAAGGAGCACCCCCTACTGAAGATTTTCTTAGGGGTATACAACACCTGCCGGCAAAAGATGAGGGCAATGATAAATTGATGTACAGGGTATTTGTGCGGCGCGTTCTATTGCCCTCTTGCATACTATGGGCTTTTACGTTTGCTTACCCGCAATATATGCCGGCAATCTGGATATACCCTTTTTGAAGTTGCAACACCAGCACAGCCTCGGTTTTGCTGGCGCGCCCTGCAAGATGGTGCTGTTGCTTGCTGCCGCCAGCGGTTCCATTGAATTGATCGCTGCTGGCACTTGTGCGGCAGCGTGTACACGCCAAGGGCGGCTGCGGAGAGCCGCCCTTGACATGGGGTGAGAGGGCAGGAGTGTGCGGTGAAGGATTAGAAGGGGATGTCTTCGTCGCTTAGGCCGCCAAGGCCGTCGCTGCCTGTTTGCGCGGGCGGCAGCGGGACGGCGGGCTGCGCTGCTGCAGTGGCAGGCTGTGGCATGGGCGCAGGGGTGCTGCTGCCTGGCTGCGGTTGCTGCGGCCAGCCGCCCGGGACTGGCTGTGGCTGCTGCCAGCCTTGGGGTTGTTGCCAGCCGCTTTGCTGCTGGGGGTCGTTGTCTGGTGGCCCCCCCCAGGCGGCGCCCGGCTGCTGCCAGTTGCCTGAGGGGCTGCCTTGGCCAGCAGGGCGGGGGCCGAGCATTTGCATGGCGTCGGCGCGGATTTCGGTGGCGTAGCGTTTTTGGCCGGTTTGTTTGTCGTCCCAGGAGCGGGTGCGCAGCTTGCCTTCAATGTAGACGGAAGAGCCTTTGCGCAGGTATTGCGCGGCGATGTCGGCCAGGCGGTCGTTGAAGATGACGCTGTGCCACTCGGTGTTCTCGCGTGGCTCGCCGCTTTGGCGGTCGGTCCAGCGTTCAGTGGTGGCAATGCGGACGTTGCAGATGCGCCCGCCGCTGGGGAAGGTTCGCACCTCGGGGTCGCGCCCAAGGTTGCCGATGAGAATGACTTTGTTGACGGAGGCCATGCGGGTGGTGTGTGGATGGTTGGTGAAAACAGGTTGTGGAGTGGTGCGCCGCACGCTGTGGCGGGGGAAACAGGGGCGCGATTGTGCCAGCGGCGCTGGCAGAGGGAAGCCGCAAAAATTTGCGAAATTGCAGCGAGTATATCTACACTACCATTATATGATGCGGGTAACAGTGGACAATTGATTGGAGTATATGAATATATACAGGGCGCTGGGAAGCGCCCGGGCGGCGCACCGTACCATCGTCTGCCTTTGTGCTGTTTTCTTCGTTTGCTCTTTTTCTTTTGATTGATATGTCTTCTTTGAGTTTGACGATTGCCACCCGTGAAAGCCGCCTTGCCATGTGGCAGGCGCAGCATGTGCAGCAGCGTCTGGAGGCGCTTGGGCACAGCGTGCGTCTGCTGCCGCTGACGACGCAGGGCGATCGCGTTCTGGATCGTGCGCTCTCGCAGGTGGGTGGCAAGGGGCTGTTTGTGAAGGAGCTGGAGGCGGCGCTGGCCGATGGCAGCGCGGACCTCGCAGTGCATTCGCTCAAAGATGTGCCGATGGAGCTGCCCGAGGGCTTTGCGCTGGCCGCCATCATGGAGCGCGAAGATGCGCGCGATGCCTGGGTGTCGCCCGACTACCTCAGCCCCGCCGACCTGCCAGAAGGCGCCGCCATCGGCACTTCCAGCCTGCGGCGCGTGGCGCTGCTGCGCGCGCTGCTGGCCAAGGTGGGGCGCGGCGACGTGCGCCTCGAGCCGCTGCGCGGCAATCTGGACACGCGCCTGCGCAAGCTGGACGAGGGGCAGTACGCCGGCATCGTGCTCGCTGCCGCTGGCTTGAAGCGCCTTGGGCTGCGCGCGCGCATCCGCGGCGTGTTCAGCGAGGACGACATGCTGCCCGCCGCCGGCCAAGGCGTGCTGGGCATCGAAATCCGCAGCGGGCGCGAGGATGTGGCCGAGGCGCTGCTGCCACTCGTTGACGTGCGCGCCGCGCTCTGCACCACCGCCGAGCGCACCGTGAGCCGCGTTATGGGCGGCAGCTGCTCCATGCCGCTGGCCGCGCACGCCACGCTGGACGCCAGCGGCTTGCACCTGCGCGCCGCCTGGGGCGAAGTGGAGGGCGCGCCGCGCTTGCTGCGCGCCGAAGCGCGCGTGGAGCAACCCTCGCTGCAGGCCGCGCGCTTGCTTGGGAGCCACGTTGCTGCCTTGCTGCTGCAGCAAGGCGCGCACTGAGCGCCAAAAAATCAGAAAATCATAGGGTATAGAGCGATTTCCGGCTTATAAAGCCGGTAATCATGAATATTTACCGAGAGTATCTTGCTCTTTCCTGCTCTTTCGTGCGGCGTGGCGGCGCGCCATGCTTTTGGCTACTGCCCCTGTTCCACCTTGCGCACGTCCTCGGCCTGCTCAACGCTGAAATCAAAGTTCCGGAACATCGGGTTGTCCGGCAGGAGCATGGCAAATCCGCCGGTGTCGTCCAGGGAAAGTTCGGCTTGCGTGACGCTCAAGTCCAGCACGTGGCCGCCCTGGGTTCTGTCTTCGGAAACGAAGTGCAGGTGCCAGCCCGGCGTGTTCACCTGATTCATGTACACCGGACAGTACAGCCCCACCACCGTGTCCCGGATGTCCTTGTGCGTGAACAGGGTCTGGTCCGTTTCCATCACCTTGGCCAGGGGGCGGTATGGCGCGGACTGTGGCCGCTCGCTGCGCACCCGCATGTTCCCAAAGTACCCGTCCAGGCGAATCATGTAGAAGCGGTTGGGACCGCGCGCGCACCTGCTCGTCCAGCAGGCTGCGCAGGGCTGCGAAGTCCGCCACGTTCTGCACGGCGCGCTGCGCGTCGGCGTCAAAAAAGGTCACGTTGGCAAAGGGCACGGTTTCCTGGTCAGGGACGAGCGACACGCGCCCGTCTTCGGCGGCGCGGTAGACCACGCCGTCCACCATGATGAGTTCGCCGTTGAGCCGGTCAAAAGTGCCGATGCCAGTGTCGCCCCTGGTTTTCAGCGCCGCCACGCTCACGCTGCCGTGGTAGTCGCCGAGCATCAAGCCCTGGAGCAGGGAGACCTGATACAGCGTTTCCCGCTCGGGTGCGGCGGCACTTTTTGTCGCACAGCCCGTGCCGGCAAGAGCCGCCGCCAGCGCCAGCAGCGGCCACAGCGCCGCCCGTTTTGTCGTTTGTTTGTTCATGTCATCGACCTCAGCGAGTTTCAACAATTGCGACGCGCCGGGTTTTTCCGGCGCGTCGCTGAACACAGCGCACTCCGATTGGACATTGCGCGTGACGTGCAGCATTTTGCGTTGTGCGTAGTGGCGCGGCCAAAACCAAAGGTTTCCATCACGACGGCAATTACAATGGGTATACAGTGTTTGCCGGCAAAAATAGCCGGCTATGCGTTGTAAATATGCAGGGTATTTGCTGTTGTGTGATGTATCGTGCGCTTTTTCCCATGCCTGCTGCCGCCGCACAATGACGCCATGCTTGATGTATCTGCTTTTTCCCCGCTCATCATCACGCGCCCGGAGCCGGTGGCGAACGAGTGGATGCGGGCGCTTGCGGCGCGTGGTGTGGCGGCGCGGGCGCTGCCGCTGATTGAAACAGCGCCCGCGCCGGAGGTCGCTGCCCTGCAGCGGGCGCGGCAATACGTGCCGCAGCAGGACGCCGTGATGTTTGTCAGCGGGCAGGCGGTGCAGCATTTCCTGACGCCGCCTGGCCTTGCCGCTGCTTCTGAGGCTGCGGCGTGGGTGACGGGCGAGGGCACGGCGGCGGCGCTGCAGCGCGCCGGCTGGCCGGCGGCGCGCATCGTGCAGCCTGCGCCAGATGCCCCGCAGCGCGACAGCGAGGCGCTGTGGGCGCAGGTGGGTGCCAGCGTGCGTGCCGGCGCGGTGCGCCGCGTGCTCATCGTGCGCGGCGGCGACGAAAGCGGGCGCGTGCAGGGGCGCGACTGGCTCGCGGCGCGCTTGCGCGAATGTGGCGTGCAGGTGGCGCAAGTGGTGGCCTATGTGCGCCGTGCGCCGCAGTGGAGCGCAGCG
>ONTY01000209.1 GCA_900320815.1 uncultured Pseudomonadota bacterium | reverse complement strand
ACCTGGTCTTCAAAGATGGCGGGCTGCTTGCCTGCGGCGAGCAGCTTTTCGTTGACGCCGACGATTTCGCTGCGCTCCACCTGCTCGCCAGAGATGTAGCTGCTCTCGCCCGGGTCTTTGACGATGACACGCCGCAGCATCTGGCGCACGATGACTTCAATGTGCTTGTCGTTGATTTTCACGCCCTGCGCGCGGTAGACGCTTTGCACCTCGTCGACGATGTAGCGGGCGAGTTCCTGCACGCCCAGCAGCCGCAGGATGTCTTTGGGGTCAGCGGGGCCGTCGACGATGAGGTCGCCCTTGTCCACCACCTGCCCTTCGTTGACGAGCAGCGTTTTGCCTTTGGGGATGAGCACTTCGGCCACGCTGCCGTCGGCGGCGGTGATTTGCAGGCGCGTCTTGCCACGCGTTTCCTTGCCAAAAGAAACGGTGCCGGTCACGGGAGCGAGTTCGCCTTTGTCTTTGGGGCTGCGCGCTTCAAAGAGTTCAGCCACACGCGGCAGACCACCGGTGATGTCGCGGGTTTTCTGCCCTTCCACCGGAATGCGCGCCAGCACTTCGCCTTGCGCCACTTGCTGACCGTCTTGCACGGAGATGGTGGCGCGCACAGGAAAGCCGATGGTCACCGGGTGGTCGGTGCCGGGAATCTTGACTTCGTTGCCATCCTCATCCAGCAGTTTGACGAGTGGGCGCACGTTGGTTTTGCCGCTGCCGGCGCGCTTGGGGTCAATGACCACAAGGGTGGACAAGCCAGTGACCTCACTCACGTCTTCTTGCACCGTGAGGCCGCGCTCGACGTTCTCAAACTGCACGCGCCCGGCGTATTCCGTGATGACGGGGCGCGTGAGCGGATCCCAGGTGGCGAGCACGGCGCCCGCTTCAATGCTCTTTTCCGCCCCAACAGCCAGCGTAGCGCCGTAGGGCACTTTGTGGCGCTCGCGCTCGCGCCCCTGCTCGTCGTGGATGATGATTTCGCCCGAGCGCGAGATGACGATTTGCTCGCCGCGCGCATTGGTGATGTAGCGCATGGCGGCGTTGAAGCCGACGCTGCCCTTGGACTTGGCTTCCACGCTGGAAGCCATCGCCGCACGCGAGGCGGCGCCGCCGATGTGGAAAGTGCGCATGGTCAGCTGCGTGCCCGGCTCGCCGATGGACTGCGCGGCAATCACGCCCACAGCTTCACCCACGTTGACAAAGCCGCCGCGCCCCAGGTCGCGCCCATAGCACTTGGCGCACACGCCGTAACGCGTGGCGCAGGTAAGCACCGTGCGCACGCGCACTTCATCAATACCGGCAGCTTCCAGCTCGTCAATGGCGTCTTCGTCAAACATGCTGCCGGCAGTGACAATGACCTCATGCGTGGCAGGGTCAAGCACGTCGTCGGCAGCGGTGCGCCCAAGGATGCGTTCGCGCAGCGAACTGACGACGTTGCCGCCCTCAATGATGGCGCGCATGAAGGGGCCATCAGTGGTGCCGCAGTCATCTTCGGTGACGGCAAGGTCTTGCGTCACATCCACCAGACGACGTGTGAGGTAGCCGGAATTGGCGGTTTTCAACGCCGTATCTGCCAGCCCTTTGCGCGCGCCGTGCGTGGAGATGAAGTACTGCAGCACGTTCAGCCCTTCGCGGAAATTGGCAGTAATCGGTGTTTCAATAATGGAACCATCGGGTTTTGCCATCAGCCCGCGCATGCCAGCGAGCTGGCGGATTTGCGCCGCCGAGCCACGCGCGCCCGAATCGGCCATCATGTAAATGGAGTTGAAGGATTCTTGCTCCACCTCCCTGCCGTGGCGGTCAATCACGCGCTCGCTGGCCAGTTGCCTCATCATCACCTTGGCGACTTCGTCACCCACTTTGTCCCAGGTGTCGACGATTTTGTTGTAGAGCTCGTTATCGGTGAGGGTGAGTTCATCATGCTGCTCTTGAAAAACCTTGACCTCAGCCTCTGCGCGGGCAATGATGTCTTTTTTCTCTGGAGGCACCAGAATATCGTCAATCGCAATGGAAATACCCGCTTGCGTGGCCAGGCGGAAGCCGTTTTGCAACAACTTGTCAGCAAGCACCACGGTATCTTTCAGCCCGCATTTGCGAAACGACGCATTGATAAGCTGCGAGATTTCTTTTTTCTTGAGCGCCTTGTTCATCAGCGCAAAAGGCAGCCCGCGCGGCAAGATTTCGCTCAGCAGCGCACGCCCTACGGTAGTATCGACAAGGCGCGTATCAGGCACCAATTCGGCTGTGGCGCGGTCGCGTCGCCATTCGGTCAGGCGCACCGAGATTTTGCTGGTCAACTCAACGACGCCAGCATCCAAGGCGCGCTGCACCTCGCTGACATCGGCAAAAACCATGCCCTCGCCCTTGCCATTGATTTTCTCGCGCGTGGTGCAATACAGACCCAGCACCATATCCTGCGAGGGCACAATGGACGGCTCACCAGAAGCCGGGAACAGCACATTATTGGAAGCGAGCATGAGGGTGCGCGCTTCCAGTTGCGCTTCCACCGACAATGGAACGTGCACAGCCATCTGGTCACCGTCAAAATCGGCATTGAAAGCAGCGCACACCAGCGGGTGCAGTTGAATGGCTTTGCCTTCAATGAGGATGGGTTCAAACGCCTGGATGCCAAGGCGGTGCAACGTGGGTGCACGGTTGAGCAATACGGGGTGCTCGCGGATGACTTCTTCCAGAATATCCCACACCACGGGCGTGCCGCTTTCCACTTCTTTTTTTGCTGCCTTGATGGTGGTGGCAATGCCCAGTTGTTCCAGGCGCGCAAAAATGAACGGCTTGAACAGCTCAAGAGCCATCAGTTTGGGCAGGCCGCACTGATGGAGTTTGAGCGTGGGGCCGACAGTAATGACAGAGCGGCCAGAATAATCTACGCGCTTGCCCAGCAGATTCTGGCGGAAACGCCCACTTTTGCCCTTGATCATGTCGGCAAGGGATTTGAGCGCACGTTTGTTGGCACCGGTCATGGCCTTGCCGCGCCGACCATTATCGAGCAGGCTGTCAACGGCCTCTTGCAGCATACGCTTTTCGTTGCGCGCAATGATTTCAGGCGCCTTGAGTTCCAGCAGGCGGCGCAAGCGATTGTTGCGGTTGATAACGCGCCGGTACAAGTCATTGAGGTCGGAGGTAGCAAAGCGCCCACCATCCAGCGGCACCAGCGGACGCAAATCAGGTGGCAGCACGGGCAGCACTTGCAGCACCATCCATTCGGGTTTCAGTCCGGAGCGGCGAAATGCTTCCAGCACTTTCAGCCGCTTGGTGTTTTTCTTGATTTTTGCTTCGGCACCCGTCATGTCGCCGCGCAGTTTTTCAATTTCGGCGTCCAGGTCAATGGTTTCCAGCAAATCCCGGATGCCTTCTGCCCCCATTTTTGCAGAAAACTCTTCGCCATATTTTTCAAAATTTTCCTCGTAATCTTCCTCGCTCATAATGGAGCCTTTTTTCAGGTCCGTCATGCCGGAGTCAGTGACAACGTAGGCTTCAAAATACAACACGCGCTCAATATCGCGCAGCGTCATGTCAAGCACCATACCCAAGCGGCTGGGCAGTGACTTCAAAAACCAGATGTGTGCACACGGCACAGCCAGGTCAATATGCCCCATCCTTTCACGGCGCACTTTTGCCTGCGTGACCTCCACGCCGCATTTTTCGCAAATCACACCGCGGTGTTTCAGGCGTTTGTATTTGCCGCACAGGCACTCATAATCCTTGATAGGACCGAAAATCTTGGCACAAAACAGCCCGTCGCGCTCTGGCTTGAAGGTGCGGTAATTAATAGTTTCAGGTTTTTTG
>ONTY01000182.1 GCA_900320815.1 uncultured Pseudomonadota bacterium | reverse complement strand
TGTCTATATAATAGTGATATTAGCTCTTTTTTGAAGGAAGACAGTAAGTCTATATTTGGAACACTGTGCGATCGCTACCACGGTGATATACCGACAACCTCCCGTGACGCCTGGATGGGAGAAATAGAAATACTTCAGCGATCCCTAGAGCCATGGGAAAGTGCGAATGGTCGCATTGTGTTTGAATACGATATTCCACGTCTCGGCAAAAGAATTGATGTTGTGCTTTTGTTGCATGGAATCGTGTTTTGTCTTGAATTTAAGGTAGGACAATCCGTTGTTCTTGAAAGTGACATTGATCAGGTTCTTGACTACGCGCTCGATTTAAAAAATTTTCATAAATACAGCGCAGATCGCATCATTGTTCCGGTTCTCATTGCCACGAAACACAAAACATCCTCCGCAAGCCTTCGCGCATCCGTTTATGATGATGGCATTGTAAATCCTTTAGTGACGGGAGAGGACGGGGTTCAAGACTTGATACTGAAAGTCTTGCAGAGATTCCCAAACGAGAACCCCGTGAACGAAAACTGGGTTATTAGCCCATATGCTCCAACTCCTACCATCATAGAAGCAGCAAGGACATTATATGAAAGCCATTCCGTGGAATCTATTGTGAGGCATGAAGCCGACGACGTTACGACGGATAAAACGATTACGTACCTATTAGAGGTTATCCGCAAGAGTAAAGAACGTGGGGAGAAAAGCATCTGCTTTGTCACAGGGGTTCCCGGTGCAGGGAAAACCTTGGTGGGACTGGACGTTGCGGTGAAACAAACATATCAGGGCTTTAACACACCCGTCGCAGACGAGGGATCTGTGTATCTATCCGGGAATGGCCCGTTAGTGGCAGTTTTGACCGAAGCGCTTGCAAGGGACAATTACAAAAAATGCAGGGAAAGAGGCGAACTAAAGAAAAAAACAGACTCCAAGCGCGAAGTCAGAAAGTTTATTCAAATCATTCATCGCTATCGTGATACCATGCTTTCAAAGATAAAGAATCCTGTGGAAGGCGGCATACTTGAAATCGATCCTCATAAGGCTGTTAAAGTAGAAGATGCTGGCTACGGGGAAGTTGAACACGTTGCAATTTTTGATGAAGCGCAAAGGTCGTGGACACACAAAAAACTAGCTGATTACCTCAAGCGGGGTGGAACGTATGGCAATAAGCTGAAAGTTCCAAACTTTCCCATGTCGGAAGCCTCGTTTCTTATCTGGTCTCTTGATCAACGGGAGGACTGGGCAACTATTATCTGCCTTGTGGGAGGTGGGCAGGAAATTCATACAGGGGAGGCTGGAATATCAGAATGGATTAAGTCACTGAACGACACGTTCACACATTGGAAGGTGTATATTTCGCCTGAGCTCACTGCTCATGAATATGCGGAAGGAAAGGTGAACGAATTATTGAAATATAACCGCAATGTCACCTATTCCGAGAACTTGCACCTTGGCGTTTCCTTACGCTCTTACAGAGCTGAGAAGCTCTCCGCCTTTGTGCACGCGCTGCTCGATATAGATGAAAAAGCGGCTTCAATCTATGCGGAAATAAAGGAAAGATACCCGATTGCTCTGACAAGGGATATAGAAAAGGCAAAGGCGTGGCTGCATGAAAAAGTCAGAGGGACTGAAAGAACTGGCGTGCTGATTACGAAAGAGTCTGCACGCTATAAGCCGCTTGGTATACACGCCTTGTCACCGGAAGATGATGATGCTGTTCATTGGTTTCTTGAAGATAAAACTGATACGCGCTCCTCAAATTATCTGGAAGATGCCGCGACGGAAATCCAGGTTCAGGGACTGGAGCTTGATTATGTTTGCTTGCTATGGGACGCAGATATGCGATATGAAAACGGGTCTTGGCATTTTTACAGGTTTAATGGTCGCACGGAGTGGAGGGAATTACACGGAGGCAGCGAGAGCAGAGATGAACAAAAGAAATATATGCTCAATGCGTACCGAGTATTACTGACCAGGGCAAGGTCTGGAATGGTTATCTGTGTGCCAGAAGGTAATAACCGCAAGACGGCAAGCGGATTCCCTGAAGACGGCACACGTCTTCCAAAATTCTATGATGGTACGTTTGCGTATTTGAAAAGCCTTGGCATTGACGAGCTGCCGGATTGCTGAAAATTAAATATTTTTCATTCAATCCACAAAAGCACGTATTCATGTTGCGCTTTGCTCATTCCCTTTCTCCTTGCGCCAGCCGCGCAAACGCCTGCACCACTTCGGGCGGCGCCTGCACGAGTTCGATGAGCACGCCTTCGCCGCTGATGGGAGCGTCGTCGTTGCCCCTGGGGTGTAGGAAGCAGATGTCGTAGCCGGCGGCGCCCCGGCGGATGCCCCCGGGGGCAAAGCGCACGCCCTGCGCCTGCAGCCATTCCACGGCGCGCGGCAGGTCGTCTATCCACAGGCCCACGTGGTTGAGCGGCGTGGTGTGGACGGCGGGTTTTTTAGCCGGGTCAAGCGGCTGCATCAGGTCCACCTCCACGCGCAGCGCGCCGCTGCCAATGGCGCAAATATCTTCATCGACATTCTCGCGCTCGCTGCGAAAATTGCCGACTGTGCCCAGCCCGAACATATCGCACCACAGGCGCCGCAGGCGCTGTTTATCGGCGGCGCCGATGGCGATTTGCTGGATGCCGAGAACTTTGAAAGGACGGTGTGCATTCATGGCGAGAGTTTCTCCGGTGTTTTGAAAAAATGGAGCATAGCAGCGCGGGTGGGGCGGTGCGACATGCGGGATGGCGCGCTGCGACTTACAATGGCGCGCTTTGCAGTGTTTTTGCTCCTGATGCGATGCCGATTGACGCGATGATTGTTGTGCAGCTTGCCTTGCTTGGACTGGTGAGTGGTTTTATGGCTGGCTTGCTGGGTATTGGCGGCGGCATGATTTTGGTGCCGTTTATGACGGCGTTTGCAGTGTCTGCAGGTGTGGAGCCGGAGCTGGCACTGAAAGTGGCGATTGCCACGTCGATGACGGTGATTGTGTTTACCTCCATGAGCAGTGTGCGCGCGCACCACAAGCGCGGTGCGGTACGCTGGCCGATTGTGGCGCGGCTGGCTCCTGGCATTGTGCTGGGGGCGATGGCGGCAAGCCTGGGGGTGGCGGCGCTGCTGCGCGGAGCGGTGCTGTATTTTATTTTTGCGGTTTTTGTGGGATTTTCGGCGACGCAAATGATTTTGAACCGTCGCCCGTCGCCGTCGCGCCAGCTGCCGGGGGCGCTGGGGTTGACGGGCACGGGCGCGGGCATTGGATTTTTGTCTGGTTTGGTGGGGGCAGGCGGCGGGTTTATTTCCGTGCCGTTTCTGGTGTGGTGCAATGTGCCGGTGCATAATGCGGTGGCAACGAGTGCGGCGCTGGGTTTTCCGATTGCGCTGGCGAATGCCGCTGGGTTTATTATTTCAGGGCAGGGTATTGCGGGGCGCCCACCATATTCATGGGGCTTGATTTGGCTGCCGGCGCTGGCGGCAGTGGCGGCGTGCAGCGTGCTGACGGCGCCGCTGGGTGTGCGTGCGGCGCATGCGTTGCCGGTGGCGCAGCTCAAAAGGGTGTTTGCGCTGATTTTGTATGTGTTGGCGTTTTATATGCTACGCAAAGGGCTGGCGCTGGTGTGAGCGCGTATTTTTTTGGTTTCAAGGAAAACAATCATGCTGCACGATGATGAAATGGTGGGCGGGGTGCCTGCGGCGCTGCTGCCGCTGCTGGCTTCGCATGTGCCGGGGCGGCTGCGGCTGCGCGGGGCGGCGCTGCGCAGTGCAAAGATGCTGGCGCGTGTGCGCGAGGCGGTGCTGCAGTGCGATGGCGTGCTGGAGTGCCGCATCAATGCACGTGTGGGCAGCGTGCTGCTGCGCTATGAGCCGCAGCGCCTGCCGCAGCAGGCACTGCTGGCGCGACTGGCAACGACGTTGCCCGCCGCAGCGCAGCAGGCAACGCCGGATGCCGCCGCCCAGGTGCAGCGTGCGCGCCGCCGCCGTGTGCAGGCTGCGCGGCGGCGGCGCGTGAATACAGCGGTGCAGTACGGTATGGCGCTGTCGCTGGGCACGTCGCTGTTGGCGGCAGCGCGTGGAGCAACGGGGGCGCATGTGGCGGCGGGCAATGTGTTTTTGGCACTGCTGGCGCTGCATGTGATACGTGGCGCCGCGCGATGTTCAGACCGCTGCTGGGGTAATCGGCGGCGAACAGGGGAGGCTTGAATACTCAACCATATCGCATCTGTTTGCCAGCAACATATGCGGGCAAACACTATATACCCGCCGAAACCGGTGTGACTGTGGTTGGTTGCGCAGAAAAATGTGGTGAGTTGCGCCGTGGTGTGTTCATTGCAGCTGCGGCGTGCGCAGCGCGGCAGCGGCGCCGACGCTGGCGTGGCTGATGCTCTCGGCCAATTGGCGTGCGAGGCGTTC
>ONTY01000002.1 GCA_900320815.1 uncultured Pseudomonadota bacterium | reverse complement strand
CACGCATTCCGCATGTATGGCTGGAAGAACTCTGCACATACGCTGCGGGAAAAACTCGCGGACGCGCGCTGCAAAGTGGGCGACGGCTTCACGCTGCGCGACGTGCGCAGGAGCCAATGGGACGGGCTGAAAACCAAGGAAGCGGCGCAGGCCGCCTTGGATGAACTCGTGCGCTGCCACTGGTTGCGTGCAGAGAAACAGGCAACAGGCGGCAACGGCGGCAGGCCAACAGTGCGCTACTGGATGGCTCCGGAGCTTTTGGAACGGCGCAAAGGCGGGCGCTAGGCGCGGCGGCTGATGCGTGGCAGGGCGGGCAGCAGTCCCGCCCTTTTTTTGGCGGGGTGCAGCAGCGTGGTGGCACGGCGGGGCGCACCACGATACCCGCGCAAGACATGGCGATAACCCACGCATGTATACCTTGCGCGCGTCATGCAAACTTCTCCCCTCCCCCAAACCCACTGCCAAAACTGCCAAAACCTAAAAGTGTGACATAGTTGCGTGAACTATGCACGGGGTTATCCATGATAACGAGGTGACGAAGAAGGGGTGCAGTTTTGGCTTTGCCAAAACAGAACGCCAAACTGCCAAAACCAAGCGGGGAGGGGTTTTGGCAGTTTTGGCGGTGGGTTTCGGCAAAGACAAAACTACGCACCTTGCGGCGCAGCATCTTTCATCGGTGGACACTGCCGGCACTGCTTAAAAAACAGGCAATTTTGGGTTTTGGCAGTTTTGGCAGTGGGGGTCGGGGGGGGTGTTAAATCTGCGGCATAGCAACCAGACTGACAGGCGGGGTATAGGAACACGGGCACACGGCGCTTTACCGAGGGTGAAAGCGGGCATTCCGCCTGTATCATTGGCATGACCAACGGGTATAAAAAAGTGCCCTCTATCATCGGCAGCAATACCAAACATGACAGGTGCGAAGCGACGCACGCCGGGCGCTTCGCATCCTTGGCAGCAGGTGCACGGGGAGGGGTGACGCCATGCCGCAGCAGCAGCGCGGGGAGCCAATGGACAAGGGCATGAGCGGCGCAGCGCAGGCGCACGGGCAGCAACGCATCGCCAGCTTGCAGGCCGCGCCAAGACGAAGCGCGGGCGCTGGCCGTATGACTGGTGGCGCGCATTGCTGGCGCGCGACGCCGAGGGCGGGCACAATGGCCTTGGTGCGCGCAGGGCGCAACGTTGCAAGGAGGAAAAGAATGACGGCAGGGGCGAGACAGGAACAGGCGGCGGCGGGCGCTGCGTCGATAGCAAACAGGCGGGCGGCATCAATCCCTAAAGGCGAGAAATTGACTGCGCCAGCAAGCGGTGCATGGCGCGCAGACGTGCCAGGGCGCGCCCGCGCACTCTGCCTGCTTGGTATGACTGACCGCGAAATAGCGGGGCACTTTGGAGTGACGGCGGAGACTTTCTGTCGCTGGAAGAAAGCGCATCCAGAGCTTGCCGAGGCGATGCAAGGCGCGCGTGCCATAGCTGATGCGCGGGTGGCCGCGTCGCTGTATCAGCGCGCCGTGGGCTACAGCATGGAGTGCGAGGATGTGAAGATGGTGGCGGGGGAGCCGCAAATAGTGCGCTACCGCAAGACGTTTCCGCCAGACGTGACCGCGCAGATTTTCTGGTTGAAGAACCGCAGACCTGACTTGTGGCGCGACCGGACGGAAAGCGCCGTGACTGGTGCAACGGGCAGGGAGCCGGTGCGCCTGACGGTAGAGCACGTCAAACCCGTCACGGCGCAGGCGCAAGAGGGCGCACATGATGACCGATGAAGTGCCGTGCGATGGCATCGCGGCGGTGCTGCCCTTGCCCGTTTCCGCCCCATCAATCCATGTGCCCACGTATCCCTTGGGTGTGGCGCGCTATGTGGTGCTGCCGTATGTGTGGCGGCGCACGAGCCGCACCAGCGGCGACACGGCGGGCATGAGGGCGAGGGTGAGGCAACAGCACACTGGCGGCACACAGCGCCCCTGAATGCGCGCAGGGCGCGCGCAATGCACGGCGCGCTACTGGCGCTGCTGGTGTGCTGCACGGGCGCGCGTGGGCGGCGACGCTGCCAGAGGCGGGGCAGGTTTTCCTTGGCGGGCGCACGAAGCGCCCCCGCCCTTCCCTCTTGGCAGACGGCGAGTGCCACGGCGCGCGGGGTGTAGACTGCGAGCCGTTGCGCAGTGGCGATACCAGCAACGCCGTTTCAAACTGGGTAAAAAACTGGGTATGCACGAAAGCCGCGATAGAGGAAAGCGCCATAAATCAACAGGTTAGCGGCTGTTTTCGGGCGCTCTCACCGCAATGGGGCGGTTTTTTTGTGTCCACAGCACTTTGGCTTTTACAATACTCGGTAATACAAGTTCTTGTTACCATCAATATTCAACGGCAATAAAAGTATACACCTTGAAAGGTGTTTTTATTGAGAGTGATTCATTGCAGCTTATTGCTCCCTTGCCAGCAGCCCGCGACGGTACTGCACCGCTTCGGCGATGTGGGCGCTGCCCACAGCATCGGCGCCAGCCAGGTCGGCGATGGTGCGTGCCACGCGCAGCACGCGGTGCATGGCACGGGCGCTCCAGCCCAGGCGCTGGGCGGCACTTTGCAAAAAATCGCTGGCAGCGGCGTCCAGCCGCGCCTGCGCGCTGATGGCACCGGCCTCCAGCGCACTGTTGGCGCAGCCCTGGCGCCGCAGCGCGCGTTCATGCGCGGCGCACACACGCGCACGGATGGTGCGACTGGCCTCGCCCGGCGGTGCGTGCAGCAATTCATCCGGCGGCAGGGCAGCGACTTCAATGTGCAGGTCAATACGATCGAGCAGCGGGCCGGAGATGCGCCCCTGGTAGCGCGCGACTTGTTCCGGCGTGCAGCGGCATTGGCGTGTGCGCGACCCCAGCCAGCCGCAGGGGCAAGGATTCATGGCGGCGATGAGCTGAAAGCGCGCCGGAAACTCCGCCCGCCGCGCCGCGCGACTGATGGTGATGCGGCCACTCTCCAGCGGCTCGCGCAGCGCCTCCAGCGCTGCACGCGGAAACTCTGGCAACTCGTCCAGAAACAGCACACCGCAGTGCGCCAGCGAGATTTCGCCCGGGCGCGGCGGTGAGCCACCGCCCACCAGCGCCACCGCGCTGGCCGAGTGGTGTGGCGCGCGCGTGGGGCGCAGCCCCCAGTGCGCGGCGCGAAAGCTGCCTTCCACACTGGCCACAGCGGCGCTGTGCAGCGCCTCGTCTTCACTCATCGGCGGCAGCAGTCCCGCCAGGCGCTGCGCCAGCATGGATTTACCGCTGCCCGGCGGGCCCGCGAGCAGCAGCGAGTGCCCACCAGCGGCGGCAATCTCCAGCGCGCGGCGCGGCGCTGCTTGTCCGCGAATGTCAGCCATGTCTGGATAGGGCGGCTCCGGCAGCCGCGCCGCTGCCGCCATGCGCTGCCAGCCTTGGGCAGGTGGCGCCACTGCCGCGTGCGGCAAAAATTGCGTCGCCACATCCAGCAAGTGGCGCGCGCCATACACCTGCGCGCCGGGCACCAGCGCCGCCTCGCGCGCACTCTCATCGGGCAGCACCAGGCGCGCCTTCACGCCAGCGCGCCGCAGCGCGGCAGCCATCGCCAGCGCGCCGCGCACCGGGCGCAGCTCACCAGACAGAGAAAGCTCCCCGGCAAACTCCCAGCCAGCCAGCTGCGCGCCGTCAATCTGCCCGCTGGCTGCGAGGATGGCCAGTGCAATCGGCAAATCAAACCGCCCACTGTCCTTGGGCAAATCTGCCGGGGCAAGGTTGACGGTGATGCGCTGGCTGTGCGGAAACTCAAAGCCGCAATTGAGCAGGGCGCTACGCACGCGCTCACGCGCCTCCTTGACCTCCACATCTGCCAGCCCCACCAGCGTGAACGCGGGCAGCCCGGCGGCCAGATGCGCTTCAACGGCAACGGCGGGCGCGTCCAGCCCCAGCAGGGCGCGGCTATGCAGTTGGCTCAATCCCATTGGCACTCCTTTCTTGCAGTGCAGCACAGCGGCTGCGTTTTTCTTTGGAAAAAGCGAACCCGGATACACCTGCATACCCTGCTGGCAGCTTGATTTTTGTCAGCCACTGGCACACACTTTGCCGCTTTGCAGCAACCAGCCCCAGCCAGCAGTGGAAGACAACGTGCAAAACATATCAGCCGCAGCACCTCGCCGCCGCTTTTGGTCAGCGGCATTGCTGGCAGTTGCGCTAACCGCTGCGGCCAGCAGTGCCACAGCACGCCAGCCTGCGGCGCCCATTTTTGCCCCAGCCACTGCAGCAGCTTGTGCTGCCACCATTGCCCTGCATGAATTGCCGGCGCAGGGACGCGACACCTGGCGCCTGATTCAAAACGGCGGGCCATTCCCATACGAAAAAGACGGGCAGATTTTCGGCAACCGCGAACGGCTGCTGCCGCAGCAGCCGCGCGGCTATTGGCGCGAATACACCGTCAAAACGCCCGGTGTGCGCGGGCGTGGCGCGCGCCGCATTGTCTGCGGTGGTGCACAGCCCACGCGCCCTGATGCCTGTTATTACACAAGCGATCACTACGCAAGTTTCAAGAGAATCGCACACGAAGAGAGAGACAAAACGGTGCGCGTGCCGTAAAAAAAGGCGGCACGCGTGGTTCTTTTTTCTTTTTTGACACGGAGAAAGCAGTGGAGATGGAGCAAACCCTTCGCCCCCCACAGGAGGCGCCACTCAAAAGCGTGCGCCCGAATATCGTGCAGTCAATTCGGGCATTTCACGCCGACGGCCTGCAAGAAGCAGCGATGCAACTTGGCCACCATTTTCTCTACGCCGACCTCTCAAAGGCGCAGAGCAAGCAGGAAGCGCTTGAGAGCATTGCCCGGCAATTCACTTTTCCGACGCATTTTGGCAAAAACTTTGATGCACTCTACGATTGCCTGACTGACCCGCTGCACAAATGCGGCCCGCAGCCGGGTTTTGTCGTGGTGCTGGAGCATATTCCGTCAACCGCGCGCTTTGACAAGGAAGTGCGCGAGCAGCTGCTTGACGTGTTCCGCGACGCGGCAGATTACTGGGGGGATCGGAAAATTCCATTCCGGTGTTTTTATTCTTTTCTGTAGCCCGTTTTGCACACACCGGCCAGGCAGAACGGGCAAACAACCAGGCCAGCGACGATGCCGCAGACGCGGGTGACAGCATGCCAGCCCTGCTGGATGTTTCTCCCGAGGCGCTGTGCATCAGCAACCCATTCAACGCCAGCTACTGGATGAGCGCGCTGTAAAAAAGTACGCGACAAACAAAAAGCCTGCCCGCGATAAAAAGCCGGGCAGGCTTTTTTTATGTGTTGTTTTTTTATTCTTGCGGCGTCGCCGCGTAGGCGGGCGCATCCAGGCGCAGCATTTCGCCCTCGATCCACTGTTGCACCTCGGCCATCACCTCGGCGCCTTTGCGCCCTGTCGTGGCAATGGGCGCGCCGATAGACATATCCACCACGCCAGGGGTTTTGACAAAGCTGCGTGGCGGCCAGCAGCGCGCGCTGGTAATCGCAATGGGGATAACCGGCACGCCGCATTCAATCGCCAGCCGCGCGCCGCTGGTGAGGTATTTGCCCTGCTGCCCGCGCGCCGTGCGCGTGCCCTCAGGGAACAGCGCCACCAGCACGCCATCGCCCAGCAGGCGGCGCCCTTCGCTGACCACCAGTTTCACCGACGCCTGCCGCTGGCTGCGGTCAATGTGAATCATGTCCAGACTGCCCAGCGCCCAGCCGAAAAACGGGATGCGCAACAACTCACGCTTGAACACATACGCCAGCGGGCGCGGCAGCAGCGCGGGCAGCGCCAGCGTCTCCCACGCTGATTGGTGTTTGGCCAGCAGCACTGCGGCGCCCTCGCGGGGAATGTGTTCGAGTCCTGTGATGCGCCAGCGCACGCCGCACAGCACCCTCGCGCCCCACACCGCCAGCCACAGCCAAAAAGCGGCCAGCCGGTAAAACCAGCCATGCCAGGCAGCGGGTGAATGACGCACAAAGGGGCGCAGCGCCACCAGCGCCAGAGAAACGGGAATGACGGTGAGCGTCATCCAGAGCATGTGCAGCAGCGCGCGGAGGAAGTTGATGGCTCTCATGGCTTGGTATGTTCGTGTTGCCAGCATAACATGCTGGCAGGCGTCGATGATGTTTTGGAGTATATAAGACTTTCCTGCACTTTCAATAAAAGTGGCGCCAGTATGATAGTGATTGCCCGCATATCTTACGGGCATTCTTTCCAAGATGTAGAGGGTATTGTTGTTCGCCAAGGAATGTTTTTATACTCCGATGCAGCATGTTTGTATGCCCGCATGATATGCAGGCATTCAAGAGATACCCATCATGCTGCTTTCTTTTCTTTCTTCTTGGGCAGCTGCTGCACCCATTCGCGCGGAGCCAGCGGGAAGCCGAGGCGCTCGCGGCTGTCGTAGTAGCTCTGCGCCACAGCGCGCGCAAGCCGCCGGATGCGCCCGATGTAGGCGGCGCGTTCGGTGACGCTAATCGCCCCGCGCGCGTCCAGCAGGTTGAAGCTGTGCGCGGCTTTGAGCACCTGTTCGTAGGCGGGCAGGGCAAGCTGCGCGTCAATGAGCGCCATGGCCTGCTTTTCGTGCGCGGCAAAGGCGGCAAAGAGAAAGTCGGCGTCGCTGTGCTCGAAGTTGTAGGCGGACTGTTCGCGCTCGTTTTGCAGGTAGACGTCGCCATACGTCAGCCCGGGCGCCCATTGCAGCTTGTAGACGTTGTCCACGCCCTGCAGGTACATGGCAAGGCGCTCGAGCCCGTAGGTGATTTCGCCGCTGGCTGGCCGGCAGTCAATGCCGCCGACTTGCTGGAAGTAGGTGAATTGCGTCACTTCCATGCCGTTGAGCCACACTTCCCAGCCCAGTCCCCAGGCGCCAAGGGTGGGGTTTTCCCAGTCGTCTTCCACAAAGCGCACGTCGTTTTTTTGCAGGTCAAAGCCGAGTGCGCGCAGGCTCCCCAGGTAGAGGTCAAGGATGTCGGCGGGCGCCGGTTTGAGCAGCACCTGGAATTGGTAGTAGTGCTGCAGGCGGTTGGGGTTGTCGCCGTAGCGCCCGTCTTTGGGGCGGCGGCTGGGCTGCACGTAGGCGGCGCGCCAAGGCTCAGGCCCGATGGCGCGCAGGAAGGTGGCGGTGTGGCTGGTGCCCGCGCCCACTTCCATGTCGTAGGGCTGGAGCAGCGCGCAGCCCTGGTCGGCCCAGTAGTTTTGCAGGGTGAGGATGAGGTGCTGGAAGTCGGCGGACATGAATGACAGGGGGGAAAACGAGGGGAAAAAGCGGCAGATTCTAGGAAGAGGCCAAGGCGGGGCAGGGGGGGCGCGCCGTCACAGCCCCAGCATCAGGCGCAGGTTCTGCACGGCGGCGCCGCTGGCGCCTTTGCCAAGGTTGTCCAGCCGCGCGATGCACACGGCCTGCTGCGCGGCGGCATTGGCCCAGACGCGGATTTCCAGCCCGTCCTGGCCGGCCAGCGTTTCGGCGGCGAGTTTGGCGTCGGGCGTCACGTCTTCCACAGTGACCCACTGGCTGCCGGCGTAGTGCGCGCGGTAGGTGTCAAGCAGCTTTTCCGCCGTGACGCCGGGCAGCCGCGCCAGATGCAGCGGCAGCTCCACCAGCATGCCCTGCGCAAAGTGCGCCACGGCAGGCAGAAAGATGGGCGTGGTGGTGAGGCGCGCGTAGCACACGATTTCGGGCAGGTGCTTGTGCGCCAGCGTGAGGGCGTACAGCTCATACGCGCTGGCGCCACCCGCCTCGTGCGCTTCAATCATCCGGCGCCCGCCACCGCTGTAGCCGCTGACAGCGGGCAGGGTGACGGGGTAGTCGGCGGGCAGCACGCCAGCGTCCACAAGCGGGCGCAGCAGCGCAATGGCGCCCGTGGCGTAGCAGCCGGGGTTGGCGACGCGCTCGGCTTGGCTGATGGCCTCGCGCTGCCCCAGCGCCATTTCGGCAAAGCCGTAGACCCAGCCCTCGGCGGTGCGGTGCGCGGTGGAGGCGTCAATGATGCGCGGGCGCTGCGGCGCGGGCAGGGCGTCAATGAGGGCGACGGACTCGCGCGCAGCGTCGTCGGCAAGGCAGAGGATGACGACATCGGCTGCGGCCATGAGTGCGCGCTTGGCTTCCGGGTCCTTGCGCAGCGCCGGCTCAATTGCCAGCAGCGTGACGCCCGCCATATTTTCCAGACGCTGGCGGATTTGCAGCCCGGTGGTGCCCGCTTCGCCGTCGATAAAGATTTTGGCCATGCCCTGTTCCTTTCACATTCGCAAAAAACGGCGTGAAGTCCTTGCGCCCGCCTGACGCGCTGCCCGCCGCACGGCAGGGCGCGCGATGATACATTCCGCCGCCTCAAATGCCCCGATAACTCCACCCAATCTCGCGTAATACCCACGCCCCTTTTTTGTTTCTGTTTCAGACCAGGCATGAAAATCCACGAATACCAGGGCAAAGAAATAGTGCGCCGTTATGGCGTGCCCGTGCCACGCGGCATGCGCGCATTCAGCGTGCAAGAGGCAGTTGAAGCGGCGCAGCAGCTTGGCGGCGCGCTGTGGGCGGTGAAGGCGCAAATCCACGCCGCTGGCAGGGGGGCAGCCGGCGGCGTGCGGCTGGCGCGCTCATTGGAGGAAGTGCGCGAAGCAGCCAGGCAGTTGCTCGGCGCGCCATTGGTCACCAGAGAAACGGGCGCGGGCGGGCAGCTGGTGCGGCGCCTCTACATTGAAGAAGGGGTGCAGGTGCAGCGCCGCTTTGACGTGCTGCTGCAGCTTGACGCGCCGGCGCAGTGCATGGCGCTGGCAGCGCGCGAAGCGCGCGAGGGAGCAGCAGTGGCGCGCGAGTTGATTGACCCTCTTGGCAGTCTGGACGCTGCACAGGGCGCGCGGCTGGCTGCCGCAGCTGGCGTGCCGCAAGAGCTGGCGCCGCAGTTCGCGCGCATTTGCCAGCGGCTGTGCGAATGTGGCGCGCACAGCGACGCGCTGCGACTGGAGGTGGCGCCGCTGGCGCTGGAGGCTGCCGGACGGCTGCTGGCGCTGGATGTGCGCTGCGAGTTTGACGACCATGCACTGTTTCGCCATCCGGAGATTGCGGCGCTGCGCGACCTGGATGAAGAGCACCCGGACGCCGCCGAGGCCTAGGACTACGACATCGCCTACCGCAGCCTGGGTGGAGGCATTGCTTGCATTGCCAATGGCGCCGGGCTGGTGCAGGCGGCAGCCGACAGCGTGCGTCTGGCGGGCGGGCAGGCGGCGTGCCTGCTCGACACTGGCCTGGCAGCAACTGCCGAGAAGCTGCACGAGGCGCTGCACATTGCGCTGCGCGGCGCGCGTGTGCGCGGTGTGCTGTTTGCCATCTTTGGCGGCGTGGTGCGCTGCGATGCGGCAGCGGACGGCATTGCTGCCGCGTGCCGCGACTTGGCGCCGCGCGTGCCGCTGGCGGTGCGCCTGAACGGCTGCCTGGCCGATGAGGGACGCCAGCGGCTGCGCGCCGCGCAGTGCCCGGCGGCGCTGACTGATTCGCTGGAAGAAGCGGCACGGCGCCTTGTGGCCGCCGCTTGAAAAGGAGCCGGGGGCAGCGCGCATCATGGCCGTCTACATCCATCAAGGCAGCCGCATCATCACGCAAGGCATCACCGGGCGCGCTGGGCGTTTTTTCACTGAGCGTTGCCTGGGCTACGCCGCAGGGCGCGCGTGTTTTGTCGCGGGCGTCAATCCGGCCAAGGCGGGCGGAGAGATTTTTGGTCTGCCCATCTATGCCAGCGTGCGCGAGGCTGCCGCCGCCACGGGGGCAACGGTGAGCGTGATTTACGTGCCGCCACCGGCGGCAGCGGGCGCCATTCTGGAAGCGGCGCAGGCAGGGCTGGCGCTGGTGGTGTGCCCGGTGCAAGGTATTCCGGTCAAAGACATGCTGCACGTGCGCGCGCAGATGCGCGCCATCGCCGCCGCCAGCGGGCGGCACACGCTGTTGCTGGGGCCGGGCAGCCCGGGCGTGATTTCGCCGGGGCAAGTGGTGGCGGGCATCATGCCCGCGCACATTCACAAGCCTGGGCGTGTGGGCATCGTCAGCCACTCCGGCACGCTGGCGTGGGAAGCGGCGGCGCAGCTTGGCGCACTTGGACTGGGACAAAGCAGTGCCGTAGGGCTGGGCGCAGAGCCAGTGGGCGGGCTGGGTTATCTGGATGTGTTGCAAGCGTTCCATGCTGATGCCGACACGGACGCCGTCGTCATGCTTGGCAGCGCAGCGGGGCGCGGCGAGATTGATGCCGCGCTGTGGTGGCGCCAGCACATGCGCAAGCCTCTTGTGGCATACATCGCCGGTGCCGCCAGTGGCGATGCTGCCGCAGCGGCCAAGCTCGAGGTGCTGCGCGGCTGTGGCGCAGCAGTCACGGGCAACCCATCAGAAATCGGACACCTTGCGCGGCAGGCGCTCTGCGGCTGATGTGTGTCCGCATGTATCCTCGCGCTCTTAGCATTGAGTATTGCTGCGACACGAGAGAGTTGGAGAGAGAACCTTGTCAAAAAAATCCATGCTGCCTGCCTTGGGGCGCAAGCTGACAACGCGAGCCAAGGAGCCGCCAGATACCGTAGAGCCGGGCAGCGTGCAGCACGCCGTACCGCTGCACTTTGACTACGTTGCCTCAAGCGACATGGGACGCCTGCGCACCAACAACGAAGACGCCGTGCGCTCTGTGCCTGAACGCGGAATGCTGGTGCTCGCCGATGGCATGGGGGGGCACAACGCGGGGGAAGTGGCCAGCGGCATGGCGGTGAACCTGATCTCGGAGCAGTTGAGCGCGTGGATGCAGGAAAACCCTGGTGCCAGCCTGCGCGAGTTGCGGCGCGCAATGGCCATTTGCGTGGACAACGCCAACCGCGCCATCTTTGAGGCGGCCAACACCAGGAACGAATGCCGTGGCATGGGCACCACGCTGGTGATGGCCATCGTCTACCACGGCGAGGTGGTGCTGGGGCACGCTGGCGACTCGCGCGCCTACCGCTGGCGCGGCGGCAAGCTGCAGCAACTCACGCGCGACCACTCGCTGCTGCAAGAGCAAATTGACAGCGGGCTGCTGACTTCGGAGGAGGCGGCCTTGTCCGGCAACCACAACTTGGTCACGCGCGCGCTGGGTGTGGAAGACATCGTGCTGCTGGATGTGCAGTGCCGCTCGCTGGCAGATGGCGACATGTACTTGCTGTGCTCCGATGGCCTCACTGACATGCTGACCGACGGGGAAGTTGCCACCGTCATGGCCGAGGCAGCGCACGACGCGCAGCTGTGCGCGCGCCGTCTCATTGAAGAGGCAAACACGCACGGCGGGCGCGACAACGTCTCCGTGGCGCTGCTGCGCGTTAGCGCGCAAGAGATGCAGGGGGCCGGCAGCGGGCAGGCACAATCGCTCCTGCAAAAATAAGCATCTTCTAGGTTTCCAGTTTTGTTTCAACCCGTGCCGTGCGGCGCTCCGTGCGCCGGCGGTGTTTTCACAGCCACAAGTGCTCCCATGCCCAAGCTGATTGCCTCCATCGACGGCGTCGTCGTCAAGGAAGTCCAACTCACCAAAGACCGCACCACCATTGGCCGCCGCCCCTACAACGACGTGGTGCTCGATAATCTCGCCGTCAGCGGCGAACACGCCGCCATCCAGATGAAAAGCGGCATTGCCACGCTGGAAGACCTGGGCAGCACCAACGGCACTTACGTCAACGGCAAACCTATCCGCAAACAGTCGCTGGTGCACGACGATCTCATTGAGATGGGGCGCTACAAAATCAAATATCTGGACGTAACCGGCGCCACCATGCCTGGGGCGCTGGGCATGACGGCGCGCACGCACGCCGTCCCCTCGCAGGGCAGTTCTGCGACTACTGTGCCCGCCCTCCCGCCGCAAATGGGTGGCAGCAAGCCGCGCGTGCGCGTGCTCAGCGGCAGCTCCAAAGGGCGCGAAATGGCGCTCACCAAAGCCGTAACCACTATTGGCAAGCCAGGCGTGTGCGTGGCGCTCATTGAGCGCCGCTCCGAAGGCTATGCCCTGGTGCATCGCGAGGGGCAGAAAGCGGCCACAGTCAACGGCGCCTCGGTCAAAGAGGCACCTGTGCGCCTGAAAAATCACGACCAAATCAGCCTGAGCGGCATCCAGCTCGAGTTTCTTGACGACTGACGATTGGCACGCGGTCTGCGCCACAGGTGTTGCACGCTATGGTATCCGTAGCTGCTGCAAAGCAAAGCACCTCGGCCTGGCCGCATTTTTATTGTCATTTTTTTGCCCGCTGCGCCTCAGTCCGGTAGGCGCATCACGGCACACGCACTCCACATGCCACGCACCATTTGGCGGCAATACGGCAGGCGCCTGGCGGTGACGGCGCTGATTTCGCTCACACTGCTCTCGCACACGCTCGGCGCGCTGGAGTTGCAGTGGATGGACACGCTGGAAAACGTGCTCTATGACACACGGCTGAACCTGACGATGCCCGGCACGATGGACGAGCGCATCGTCATCATCGATGTGGACGAGCCAAGCCTCGCGCGCATCGGGCAGTGGCCGTGGGGGCGGGACCGCATGGCGGCGCTGGTGCACGAGTTGGTGCACCGCCAAGGCGTTGCTGCGCTGGGGATTGACGCGGTGTTTGGCGAGAGCGACCGCAGCAGCTCGCTGCCCGAGTTACGGCGGCTGGCCGAGGGTGAACTGAAAAAAGACTCGGCGCTGGCTGGCTGGATTTCGCGCAACGCCGCGCGGCTGGACCATGACCGCCAGTTTGCCGAGGCGCTGGAAGTCAGCCCCGTGGCGCTGGCGTTTTATTTGACGAGCGACCGCGGCGGGCACCGCTCTGGCCAGCTTCCGCGTCCGCTGATGCACATGGAGCCGCCGCCGCCCGGGCTGCTGCACTGGAGCGGCTACGGCGCCCCCATTGCGCAATTGGCGCAAGCGGCGCGCGCAGCGGGCTTCATCAACAGCTACGGCGGGCGCGACGGTGTGGTGCGCTCGGCGCCGCTGCTCGCCTCGCTGGACGGCGACATTTACACCTCGCTGGCTGTGGCGACGCTGCAGCAGGCGCACAGCGGCTCGGCGCTGCACATCGGGCGCGTGCCTGGGCGCCCGGGCGGGCCGCTGTATCGCCTGCTGCTCACTGGTGGCGACGCCATGCCCGAGCCGGTGTTCTTGCAGCCGCTGGGCACGGCGCTTGTGCCCTACCGCGGCCCGGGCGGCCCGGACGGCGGCTCATTTCGCTATATCTCGGCAGCTGATGTGCTGGATGGCACTTTGTCGCCCGGGGAGTTGCACGGGCGCATCGCGCTGCTGGGCTTTACCTCGATGGGGTTGATGGACTTGCGCACCACGCCGGTGGGCCCGGCGTATCCGGGGGTGGAAGTGCACGCCAGCATGATTTCCGGGATGCTCGATGGCACCGTGCCCTACGTGCCGGACTGGGTGCAGGGCTTTCACATCACGCAGCTGCTGCTGTTGGCGCTGGCGCTCACCGTTCTTATGCCGCGCCAGCGCCCGCTGCCCACGCTGGGACTGGGGCTTGGGCTGCTGGCGCTGGTGGTGGGGGTGAACTTGGCGCTGTTTTTGGGTGGCGACCTGGTGCTGCCGCTGGCCGAGCCGCTGTTGCTGGTCATCACGGCGCTCACGGCCAACCTGGCGCTGGGCTACTTCCTTGAAAGCCGCGCACGCAACGAACTCGCGCACCACTTCGCCACCTACGTGCCCGCCGACCTGGTGCGTCAGATGCAGCGCAATCCGGACGACTACGGGATGCAGGCCAGGGCGCAAGAACTCACCGTCATGTTCTGCGACCTCATCGGCTTTACTGCCATCGCGGAGGCGATGGAACCCACCGACTTGCAGCAACACCTCAACGAAATTTTCAGCAGCCTGGGCGCCGTCATCAGCCAGCACTACGGCACCATTGACAAATACATGGGCGACTGCGTGATGGCGTTCTGGGGTGCACCCGTGCCCACAGCCGAGCACGCGCAGCAGGCGGTGGAAGCGGCGCTGGGCATGGCCGCTGCCATAGACAGGATGGCCGCTGAGCGCCGTGCGCTGGGGCTGCCGGTTCTGACCGCCGGCATCGGGCTGAACACCGGCGTTGTTGCCGTCGGCAACATGGGCTCTGACGTGCGCCGTGCCTACACCGTGATCGGTGATGCGGTGAACCTGGCCTCGCGCTTAGAGGGGATCACGCGTCCGCTGGGCGTGAACATCATCGTCAGCGAAGACACGCACGCGCAAGTGCACGCATTACCTGCCGGCTGCTTGTGGCAAGAGTTGGGCAGCGTGCGCGTGAAAGGGCGCTCGCGCCCAGTGGTCATCTACACCGTGCGCTCTGAAGGCGCCGGCGGCGGCGATGAGAGCCAGCTTGACGACGGCACGCTGGGCGAAGAGCTGGCGCTGTGGCAAGCGGCACTCGCCGACTGGAGGGCGCGCAACTTTGGCGCATGTTGGACAAAAATCCGCGCGCTGCGCCATCAAAACGCTGATTTTTCCCCATACAAACTTTACGAAGACAGCGTAATCTCGGCGCTTAGATTCCCGCCGCCGGCTGATAAATGGGACGGTACGCTGGAGTTCACTGAAAAATAAATCGTCACCCATTGGGCAAGGGCATTTTCCTAAGTTATCAGTGAAACAGTCAGTTTTTCGTCATGAAAGTGCGAGTACTCGGCTGCTCCGGCACTATTGGCCGCGACAGTCATACGTCAGCGTTTCTTGTGGACGATGACATTCTCGTAGACGCAGGCACAGGCGCCGGACGCCTGTCACTGGATGAGATGTGCTCCATCAGCACCATCTTTCTCACGCATGCGCACATGGATCACATCGCCCACCTGCCCATGCTGGTGGACGCCGTCTCCACCGCCTACGCTGGTCGTCCCCACACCATGCACGTCTGGGCGCTGCCTGCCACGATAGAGGCGCTGCGCGCGCACATCTTCAACGGCTCCATTTGGCCGGACTTCTCGCGCCTGCCCTCGCCCGACGCACCCGCGCTGCGCTACCACCCCATCGCCGTCGGGCAAACCGTGGAAGTGGCCGGGCGCTTCGTTGAGGCGCTGCCCGCCAACCACAGCGTGCCCACCGTTGGCTACGCCGTGCGCGCGGGCAACTGGCGCTCGCCCTGGTGGGTGTGCAGTGGCGACACTGGCCCGTGTCCTGCCTTTTGGCGGCGGCTGGTGCAAATGAACGTGGGCGAGTTGGCCATTGAATGCGCGTTCAGCAACCGCTGCGAGGCACTCGCGCAGCTGTCGCTGCACCTCACCCCCAACCTGCTGGCCGAAGGGCTGGAAATGATGGCGCCAGACGCTGACTACCCCATCTACATCTTCCATTTGAAGCGCGCCGAAGTGCCACTCATCTTGAGCGAAGTCGCCGACCTGGCCGAGCGCAACCCGCACCGGCGCATCGGCACTGCGCGCATTCAGCGCCTGCGCTGGGGGCACGTGTTTGAGCTTGCAGGCGACGCCCTGCCGCCTATGCCCGAAACCATGCCCATGCCGCTGATGCCTGAACCCGACCTCAACAGTGCGTTCAGCCCCGTAGACATCCACGGGGGCAGGTAGCGGTGCCGCTCTCCTTTTTCATATACCCAAATCATTAATGCCTTGTTGCCCGTAAGATATGCGGGCAACAATCATATACCCACAGAAATTCGGTGCTGTTCAACCAGCATTGACGTACAAAATACCCACCCGTAGGGGCGCCCCTTGTGGGCGCGCAAGCGCCTCAACCGTGGTTGAACAGAGCTGCAATAAATATGGTATATGAAAAATGCCAGCGTAATACGCGGGCAACAGATGATTGATTGATGGAGTATTTAAAAGAGCCAGCGCCTCAATCATCGTCTGCCGCTGCGGCCTCGGCGGCTTTGCTTTGCGCGGCAACGCCAGAGCGCAGCGGCGCTTCTGCGGCGCATTTGCCCGCTTGATATTGGCTGCGCCACTGTGCCAGGCGGCTGGAAAGGTGATCGAGCACGGGCGGGGGCAGTTCTTGCTTGAACTCGTAGTCCAGCCGCTCAATTTCAGCGGCCAGAAAGCGGCAGGTGGCAGTGCGCTGGCTGCCGCTGAGGGTTTCGGCGCTGACCTGCGGCACAGGGGGCACGGCACTGGGCACATCGCCAGCGCCGTCCACTTCTACGGGCGCCGGCAGGGCCTGATCCAGCTCTTTGAGCCGCCCGGCGGCGGGGCGCAGTTCCACGCCTGAAGGGGCGACGCTTTCAGCGACGGCGCGGCGGCGTTCAACGTCGCCTTCAAACCATTGCCAGGCGCGCCAGGCACTGACCACAAGCAGCACGGCGGCAATGCCAGAGACGACCCAGTAGAGCGCACCGCTGCCCTGGTGCAGGTCTTCGGGTGAGGCGTAGGAGGAGTAGTCAGACATGGCAGTGATTGTGGCGATGGAGGTGGATGAGGAGGAAGCAGGCGCGTGCGCGGCGGCACTTTATGGCGCACTTTGCGGCTGCGGCAGCAGCCACGGCGGCAAGCTGGCGGCAGGCTGGCGCATGGACGCTGCCGCCTGCCCGGCGGCCAGCGCAGCTTGCGCTTGGCGCAATTGGCGCTCGTTGGACTCGCTCCATTTTTGCCAGTCTTTCGGAAAGGCGGCGCGAAAGCGCCGCAGGTGCTCGATGGCGATGTCGTCGCGCCCAAGGTAGACGGCGCTTTCAATCACGCGGGTGATGACGCGCGGCTCGGGCGAGTAGTGCAGCAGCCGTTGGCCGCGCGCCAGCATCCACTCAGCGTTGCTGCGCGTGGGCACTTGCGTGGTGAGTTCGGCAAACCCCACTTCTTCGGCAAAAAGGATGGAGCGGCGCGCGCGCGTGAGCAACACGCCAGGCCACGGGGTCACGCCGCTGGCCTCTGGTGAGCGATACAACCACGAGATACGCATATAGTCCCATCCGGTATAACCCACAGCCGCAAGGATAAGCAGCGCGCCAGCAATGCGGCGCGGCGCAGCCCAGGCGGCGGGCAGGGCAGTGGGGCGAGTCGCGCGCGTGACCCAGAGCAGCCAAATGCAGATGATGGCGGCAGTTTGAAATTGTCCGTACCACATCGGGTATTCCACCATGCTGTGTACTCCAATAGCCAGCAGAATACCCCAGGCAAGCTGGCGCACGTGATTGCTTTCAGTCCACGGGCGTGCGCGCCATATGAGGGCTGCCAGCAGCGCACAAATCACGATGGCGGCGGGCACGCCGAGCGAAACGGCCAGATGCAGTGGCAGGTTGTGCGCGTTATCGAGCAAGTGGCAAAAGCGTGCCCCCGGATACAGCGTGCTGTAGTGCGCCCACGAGAGGCTGCCCCAGCCCCAGCCCAGCCATGGCTTTTGCGCAATCAGGTGCGCCACATTGCCCCAGAGGATGAGGCGGCTGCCGCAGGTGCTCTCGGCGTGCTGCAGGCGCTCCACCATGCTGCGCCCCACCACACCTTCACCCGCTTGCAGCAATGCGGGCAGCGCCAGTGCCGCCAGCGCGTAAATGGCGATGGCGGCCAGCGCCGCCAGCAGCGCACGGCGGCGCTGGCCGTGTGGCATCCACAGCAACGCAGCAGCAGCCAGCAGCAGCAATTCCAGCAGCCCGGCGCGTGAGGCTGTGGCCGCCAAGCCGCACAGCAGCAGCGCAGTCAGCAGCCCGGTGCCTGTGCGTCGCCAGCCTGCGGCCTCATGCGCCAGGTAACGCAGCGCCGCCAGGCCGATAACCAGCAGCGTGGCGAGTTGATTTGGCTGGCGCAGGTTGCCAAACGCCTGCCCAGGCTGGGCAATGTTGAACCAGGGGTAAAAGGGCGTCTCGGCGTCAAAATATTGAAGCAGCGCAATAACGCTGCTGATAGCCGCCGCCAGCAGCCAGCCGCGCGCTGCAGCCAGTGCCCCTTCGCCCGCAGTGCGTGGCCACAGCGCCAGCGCCAGTGCGGCGGCAGCGGCGCTGATGAGGTACGGCTGCACAGCAGCCAGCGGGCCAGAGGTAAAGGGCCACAGCCACGGCAGCGCCAGCACAACGGCCAGCAGCGCCAAGCGCGTGCGCTGCCAAACGGCAGCGCCGGCGTGCGGCACTGCCGGCGCGGGAGATACAGAGAGTGTGGGGGGCATCGGGGGCGTTGGGCGCATAAGGCGCGCGATTGTGCCCGTGCGCTGCGCAGTGCCTGCGGTAAGCTGCGCGCATCGTCTGCACGATGCAGCGTTGTTCAGCGGACAGGAGAGATGAGCATGAGCTCCAGCACCACCAATCCTTTTAGCGGCATGTTTCCCGGCTTTGACTTCAAAGCGCCTGCGGGTGCATCCCTGCCGATGGCAGGCTGGATGCCCACGCTTGACCCCAAGGAGCTTGACGGGCGCATCAATGAACTCAAAACCGTGCTCTTTTGGCTGGAGCAAAACGCCACCATTGTCAAAAGCACCATCCAGGCGCTGGAAGTGCAGAAGATGACGCTGGGCACGCTCAGTTCCATGAACCTTGGCATGGCAGAGTTCGCTAAAGCATTGAGCGCCCCGGCAGCAGGGGCAGCGGCTACAGGAAAGGCGCAGCAAGGCGCCGCTGCTGCACCTATGGCGGCGGGGTGGCCCTTGGGTGCAGGCACAGGCGCCAGCGCAGCAGCGCCAGCCCAGGCTGGTGCTGCAGATGCGGGCAGCAAAGATGATGCGGCCAAGCTGGCGGCACAAGCCGCAGCCAGCATGGCGATACCGGCACAGATGTCGCAAATGTGGTGGAACGCACTTGGCAGCCAGTTTCAGCAGCTGTATGCCAATACCGCGCAGCAGCAGGCCGCAATGGAAGCGGCTATGGCCGCTGCCGCGTCGCACACCAAGCCGCAGCCCAAGGATGGGGGCGATGGTGCAGGCAGCATCGACGAGGGAGGAACCGAGGCAGCCAAACCGGCAGCAGTCCGCAAGAAAGCCGCCCCGGGTGGCAAGGCAGATAAATAAGAGAAAAGCAAAAGCCAATAAAAAAACGCCGAATTGAATATTCGGCGTTTTTTGCATTTGTGCCTGCGCGTGCCCGGGGCAGGGTGCGCGGCAAGCAGCGCGCGCGGTTTACATAATTTCCAGCCCTTCGGTGCCGGCGGTCAAGTCGCGGTTCTTGGCGCGCTGGCTGTTGAGCTTGATTTGCAGGCGCACGTCGTTGGAGGAGTCGGCGTAGCGCAGCGTGTCTTCATAGCTAATCAAGCCTTTTTCAAAAGCGTCAAACAGCGCCTGGTCAAAGGTTTGCATACCCAGTTCGCGGCTGCGGCGCATGAGATCCTTTATTTCGCCTACTTCGCCTTTGAAGATGAGGTCAGAGACCAGCGGCGTGCCGAGCATGATTTCCACCACCGCTGTGCGCCCTTTGCCGCTTTCGCGCCGAATCAGGCGCTGCGAGATGAGGGCGCGCAGGTTCATCGACAAATCCATGAGCAGCTGCTGGCGGCGCTCTTCGGGGAAGAAGTTGATGATGCGGTCCAGCGCCTGGTTGGCGCTGTTGGCGTGCAGCGTTGCCAGACACAAGTGCCCGGTTTCGGCAAAGGCGACGGCGTGTTCCATCGTTTCGCGGTCGCGGATTTCCCCCATCAGGATGACGTTGGGTGCCTGGCGCAGGGTATTTTTCAGCGCCGCTTCCCAGCTATCGGTATCCAGTCCCACTTCGCGCTGCGTGATGATGCAGTTTTTGTGCGGATGCACAAACTCAACTGGGTCTTCCACCGTAATGATGTGCCCGTAGCTGTGGGTGTTGCGCCAATCCACCATTGCCGCCAGCGTGGTGGATTTGCCCGTGCCAGTGCCGCCGACCATGATGGCCAGGCCGCGTTCGGTCATGGCAACGTTTTTGAGCGTTTCCACCAGGCGCAGGTTGTTCATTTCAAGCTGCGACAGATCCAGGTGCAACTTGCCCGGCAATTTTGCGGATCAGTTTGCCGTCCATGAACAACTCGTCAATGGTTGGCAACTCTTGCGGAATCAGGCGGAACACCATGCCCACTTTACCTGACTGCATGAAGGCGTTGCAGCGAAAGCGCCCGATGCCTGCTGGCGAAATGGCGAAGTTGCACTCCTTGGTTTTTTCAAACTCGGCAGCCTGCTTGTCGTTCATGACCGAGCGCACCAGTGCGATGGTGTGCCCGTGCGTGAGCGCCTGGGGGGAAACTTTATTGACTTTGCCGTCTACCTTGATAGCTGGCGGGAAGTCGGCGGTGATGAACAAGTCGCTGCCTTTGCGCGAAATCATCAGTCGCAACAGGTCGTGGATGAATTTGGTGGCTTGGTCGCGTTCCATTGCCATGATTGGGCACTCCTTGGCACCAGTGCAGGCGCCGATTCAAAAAATCAATATCCAGCAGCTGCGCTGCGTGCTTAGCCGGGGAAGTTTTCCGGGATTTTTGCCTTGGCGCGCGCCTCAGCCGGGGTAATCTGGTTGCGGCGCACCAGGTCGGTGAGGTTCTGGTCCAGCGTTTGCATCCCCAGGCTATTGCCCGTCTGGATGGAGGAATACATTTGTGCGACCTTCGCCTCGCGAATCAGGTTGCGAATGGCGGGAGTGCCCAGCATGATTTCGTGCGCAGCCACACGCCCGGAGCCGTCTTTGAGTTTACACAGTGTCTGCGAGATAACGGCCACCAGGGACTCTGAAAGCATGGCGCGCACCATTTCTTTTTCTGACGCAGGAAACACGTCAATAATGCGGTCAATCGTTTTTGGTGCGCTGGATGTATGCAGCGTGCCAAACACCAGGTGGCCAGTTTCTGCGGCGGTCATGGCCAGGCGGATGGTTTCCAGGTCGCGCATCTCACCCACGAGGATGGCGTCCGGGTCTTCGCGCAGCGCCGAGCGCAGGGCGTTGGCGAAGCTGTGCGTCATGGGGCCGACTTCACGCTGGTTGACGATGCACTTCTTGGACTCGTGCACGAACTCAATTGGGTCTTCCACCGTCAGCACATGGCTGTATTCAGTTTCATTGAGGTGGTTGATCATCGCCGCCAGCGTGGTGGACTTACCCGACCCCGTGGGGCCAGTCACGAGCACCAGGCCGCGCGGTTTCAATGACAGCTCGGCGAAGATGCGCGGGCAGTTGAGCTGCTCGAGCGTCAAGATTTTGCTGGGAATGGTGCGCAGCACGCCGGCGGCGCCCCGGTATTGGTTGAAAGCGTTCACGCGAAAGCGTGCCAGCCCTTCAATCTCAAACGAGAAGTCCACCTCCAGGTTTTCTTCGTACACCTTGCGCTGCGTGTCGTTCATGATGTCGTAGAGCATGTCGTAGACATCTTTGTGCGTGAGCGCAGGCACATTCAAACGCCGCACGTCACCGTGCACGCGGATGAGCGGCGGCAGCCCGGCTGACAGGTGCAAGTCTGAGGCTTTGTTCTTGACCCCGAAGGCCAGCAGTTGGGTGATATCCATTTGTGCCACGGCGGAAACTCCAGTTTGCAGATTCGTTGCAGATTGATACGTAAGGGGCGGGATTATGGCGCGCCACCGGGTGGCACCAGCGGCAGCGGGCGCCCCGTATGGCGTGGGGCGCGGCGCGGCGTGCAGCGCGCCGCAGCCGTTTCAGCGAAAAACCACAGTCCGCTGCCCGTTGAGCAACACGCGGTGTTCGCTGTGCCACTTGACGGCGCGCGCAAGCACCTGGCTCTCGGTATCGCGCCCAATGGCGGCCAAATCTTCGACGTCCAGGCTGTGATCCACGCGCGTCGCATCCTGCTCAATGATGGGGCCTTCATCCAGGTCAGCCGTCACATAGTGCGCCGTGGCACCAATCAACTTCACCCCTCGCGCGTGCGCTTGCGCGTATGGGCGTGCCCCTTTGAAACTCGGCAGAAAGCTGTGGTGAATGTTGATGGCGCGCCCACTCAGGCGCTGACACATCGCCGGCGAGAGAATTTGCATATAGCGCGCCAGCACCACAAGCTGCACACCCTCTTCTTCAATGATGGCCAACTGCCGCGCCTCGGCCTGCTCCTTGCTGCCCGCGCCACTGGTGGGGGTGTGGTGGAAAGGCACGTTGTAGCTGGCCGCCAATTGGTAGAAATCGCGGTGGTTGCTGACGATGGCACGAATATCTAGCAGCGGCAGCAGCCCGCTCTTCCAGCGGAAGAGCAAATCGTTGAGGCAGTGCCCCTGGCGGCTCACAAAAATGGCACAGCGCATTGCCTGCGCCAGCGGATGCAGCTCCCACGTGAGCTCCAGCGACGGCGCAAACTCGCCCAGCGCCGCCTGCAGCGCCCCGGCATCAGCGCCTGGGCAATGAAAGCGCACACGCATGAAAAACAGACCGCTGGCGCGGTCATTGAACTGCGCGGCCTCTTCAATATTGCCGCCGTGCTCGAGCAAAAAGCCTGTTACCGCGTGCACGATGCCGCGCTTGTCCGGGCACGAGAGCGTGAGAACGTAACTGTCTTGCATAGCGCGCCCCGTAATCAATGCAACGTCAAAGGCGTCTGCGCCAGCCCGGCAAACCCCGCCAGAGTGTCCTCCACCTCCTGCTGCGTAGGGACGTTGATATGCCACTCGGCAATGCGCTGCTGGAACAGCTCTGACCACATGCCATCCAGGTACAGCTGCGTGCCCGCCTGCTTGTCCACAATCTCAAAACTGTGGCGCAGCGTTGCCACAGCCGCTGCCGCATCCTGTGGCGGCTCACTGGCATCGTCATCAGCACTGTTGCACAGCATATGCACCACGATGAAGCGATCAGAGTCGTAAATCGTTTCCATATCCAAAAGGGAGGGGAGGCAAGCCAAGCCGTGCGTTCGCAATGCGCCTGGTGCACGGCAAAAACCAAGTATGTGCTGGCGCACAGGCCGCATTTCAAGAGGCGGCAGGCAAAGGCAGAAACTTTTTTCACCTCACCTGAAAGCTGAATTTGCCCGTGCTGCTCACTGCATACAAGAAACATCTCCTCGCCCCTGCAGCGAAGCAGACAGGCTGTGAGGGTGTTACCTATGCTCTTGCCCACTTGTCACCTATGTTGCTCTTGACAATACACGCACCGTTCCCTTGCCCGCGAAGGGTGCCAACTCCGCTTGCAGTGTTTGTGCGTATGATGAATAGAATGCGCCGGTATTGCACAATTGCCCGCAAAACACGCTGGCAAGCAAGCATTATCAAGCAGAGTATCTAATTTCCTTCCCATGCCCCGCCCCCCTCGCCGCAGCCCAAGCACGCAGCAGCTCCTTGACGGCATAGCGCGCTTCCGGCTGATTGACAACGCCTTTGCCCAGCTTTTCTTTCGGCGCCACGCAGAGAGCGCGCAACTCGTGCTGCGCATCGTGATGAACAAGCCCGACCTACTCGTCACCGAAGTGCGCACCGAAGAACCGCTCCCCAACCCGGGCCGCCGCTCCGCGCGACTGGACGTCCTTGCCACCGACAGCCAGGGCACGCGCTACAACATTGAGATGCAGCTTGACCCGCGCCACGCCAGCGCCCGGCGACTGCGCTTTTATGCCAGCCTCATTGACGGCACACTGCTGCACGCGGGCGAAGACTTTGAACAGCTGCCCGAAGTGTGGGTCATTTTCATCTGCGGTTTTGACCCCCTTGGGCGCGGCAAAGCCATCTACCACTTCGTGCGCCGCGAGGCGGAAGACAACATTGACATGAACGACGGCAGCCACCTTGTGTATGCCAACGGCACCATGCAAGATGCCGGCAGCGCATTGGCTGACCTCATGCACGACATCTTTTGCGCCGACCCGGCGAAAATGCGTATCCAGGAGTTGGCACAAGCGGTGCAGCGTTACAAGAGCAGTGAAGAAGGAGTGCGAGAGATGAGCGGAGTATTGGAAGAATGGGCACGAGAAGTCGCGCGTGAAATTGCGCTTGAAGCACGTGAAGAAGCCCGCGCAGAAGGCCACGCCGCTGGCCTGGCCGCTGGCCACGCCGCTGGCCTGGCTGCTGGCCTGGCTGCTGGCCTGGCCGAAGGCGAAGCCCGTGGGCGCGCTGAGGGATTAAGCGAAGGCTTGGCGGTGGGGCGCAGTGCAGGTCGCATCGAAAACAGCCGCGAGATTGCACAGCAACTGCTCGGTGCAATGCAGCAAGGCGGGTTTGACGTGCAGTGGATAGCCAACGTGACCAGCCTGCCGCTGGATGAAGTGCAACGTTTGGCGGATGAAATGCAACG
>ONTY01000120.1 GCA_900320815.1 uncultured Pseudomonadota bacterium | reverse complement strand
TAGGCGCCAGCGTGCGCAGCGCGGAGCAATGCCTGCGCGCCGCTGACGAAGATTTGACACTGCAAACTGCACTGCTGGAAGCGCGCCTGGTGGCGGGCAATGAGGCACTGGCAGCGCAGATTTTTCAGCGATTTCGCGCCGGGCTGGATGCGCTGGCATTTTTCAACGCCAAAATCATCGAGCAGCGCCAGCGCCACGCGAAATATGAAGACTCGCCCTACGCGCTGGAGCCCAACTGCAAAGAATCACCCGGCGGGCTGCGCGATATTCACATGATTTTCTGGGCCGCACACGCCGCCGGCTTGGCTGCACCCGGCGCGCTGCGCGCTGCGCAGCTGGCGACAGCGCTGGAATTGCGCCAATTGCGCACCAATGAGGCGCTGCTCTCGCTGCTGCGTGCGCGGCTGCATATTCTTGCCGGACGGCGCGAAGACCGGCTGATATTTGATATGCAAAGCGCCGCTGCTGAATCATTTGGCATTGCGCACCGCCGCGCGCCCGATGGCCATATTGTGCTGCGTGCCAGCGAGCGGCTGATGCGCCGCTATTATCTGGCGGCCAAAGCCGTGACGCAGCTCGCACAAATCCTGCTGCAAAACATCGAGGGATATATACGGAGGGCACGCGCCGCGCATGGGCACCGCCAGCCTGCTGCGCGCCCCATCAACGTGCATTTTGGCGACTTGGAAGGGCGCCTGGATATTGCCGACGATACGCTGTACCAGCGCGCGCCGCACGCCATACTGGAAACCTTTCTGGTCCATGCGCAAACGCCGGGCCTGACGGGACTTTCGGCGCGCACGCTGCGTGCGCTGTACCACGCGCGCCGCCTGATGAGTCATGATTTTCGCGCCGATGCCCAGAACCGCCGCACTTTTCTCGCCATCTTGCAGCAGCCGCGCGGCGTGCTGCATGCGTTTCGGCTGATGAATCAGAGCAGTGTGCTGGGGCGCTATGTGTGGGCCTTCCGGCACAGCGTGGGGCAAATGCAGCACGATTTATTCCACGTGTATACCGTGGATCAGCACGCGCTGATGGTGCTGCGGCAAATGCGGCGCTTTTTTATGGCCGAGCACGCGCACGAATATCCCTTTTGCGCGCAACTTGCCGCTGGCTGGGAAAAACCCTGGCTGCTCTACGCCGCCGCCCTGTTTCACGATATTGGCAAAGGGCGCGGCGGCAACCATGCCGAGGTAGGAGCGCGCGAAGTGCGGCGTTTTTTTGCGCCCTTCACGCATTGCGGCGCAGCGCCGCAGGATGTGCAATTCATTGAGTTTCTGGTGGCGCAGCACCTGCTGCTGTCCAGCACGGCGCAAAAGCAGGACTTGAGCGAGCCGGCGGTGATTGAAAAACTCGCCGCCATAGTGGGCGATGAACGCCACCTGACGGCGCTGTACCTGCTCACCGCCGCCGATATGCAAGGCACTGGCCCCAAAGTGTGGACGCCGTGGAAAGAAAAGCTGCTGCAAGAACTCTACCGCCGTTGCATGCAGGCGCTGGGCGGCAGTGCGCCGCACCCAGCGGCTCTGATTGAAGAGCGCAAACGCCACGCGCTGCATCAAATGCGGCAGGCGGGCGTGCCGCCAGGCGCGCACTGTGCATTATGGGCAGCGCTGGATGTGCGCTATTTCCGCCGCCACGATGCCGGGGAAATTGCCTGGCACGCGCGCGCATTATGGAAATATGTGGGCGAAAAAACGCCCGGCGCCCCGGCGCCCTGCATTGTGCGTGCGCGCGTCTCACCGCACACCGAAGGCTTGCAGGTGCTGGCGTATACCGCCGATGCGCCAGATTTGTTTGCGCGCATGTGCGGCTTTTTTGACCGCGCCGGTTTTGCCATTGTGGATGCGCGCATCCATACCACGCTGGATGGCTATGCGCTGGATACATTCCAGATTATCAGCGACAGCGGCGCGCGCCACAGCCGCGATTATGTGCACGCCTTGCAGGAAGAATTGCCGCGCGCTATTTTGGAGACCAGCCGCGCACCGCTGCCTGCGCCGCGCCTGGGACGTCCCTCGCCGCGTGCGCGCAGTTTCCCCATTCCGCCCTATGTGGATTTGCGCCCCGATGCTGCGGCGGAACGCTGGATTTTGTCGATCACCACCAGCGACCGCGCCGGACTGCTCTATGGCATTGCGCGCGTGCTGGCGGCGCACAGCATAGAAGTGGAACTGGCGAAAATCTCCACAACGGGCGAGCGCGTGCAAGACAGCTTTTTGCTGCGCGGCGGCGCCCTTAAAAGCGAAACTGAACAGTTGGCAGTGCAGCGCGAGCTGGTGCAGGTGCTTGGAGGATAGGCGTGGCAAAAGATTTTCTGGTTTTGCGAGGCACGCTGCGCGTGCTGAATACTTCAATTGTGGAGGATGCACGATTTGACGACTGCGGCTCAATCGGACTGATAATGTATTGGCGCCCGTTCATACAAAGCGCCAATGGCGATGTTCTTCCCGTATCGGTGGAGGAACTCCACGCGCCGCACGATTCATTGCAGCTTGGCGCCGGCTATATGGCAGTGCTGTGTCCTGTGCCGTATGGCAGAAAAATGCAGGCTTATTTCGAGAAAAACTTTGCCCGGCTGTTCCCCATAGGGCAAACCTTCCCTATTGGCTCGTGCCAGAATGCGCAGGCGCAATTTACTGTGGAAGGCTACGATACGCATAAAATGTGCTTCGCGCTGCGCCCGGAATGTGTGCTGGTGCTGGCGCTGAACCACCATTTGCCAGAAATGCAGGTGGCGCAGTTTGAAGACTTTTATGCAAACACGCTGCGCGGTAACGGCCCTTTTTCTTCAAAAATGAAAGAGGCAACAGCGGCAAACAGAACGCTGCCGCTGGCAGAGCGCCTGGAAAACCTGCGGGATGATTATGGCGTGGATTTCAGCACGAGTGAAGCCGGGCTGGATTTTGACTGGTGCCTGGGGCGACGCGCGCTGCGCCTTGCTGTCTGGGCGCCTGGCGGGCAGAAAGATATTGCCATCATGTGCCGCTATGAACGTTATGGCGTGCGCGCGCACCGGGCGCGTATGCGCCTGGCAGAGGCATTGATAAAAGCACTGCACAGCGTTTTCCGTGAAAATGTGCTGCTGGGCATCTGGAACGACCACCCAGTTGGCGCAATACAGGAATTGGTGTCCGAGGGCATGGATATACACGGCATTGTTGCCCACTGTGCCAATGAATATCCGCCGCCGGCGCGCATCAGCCTCAAGACGCTGCTGGCCACGCCGGAAGATGCGCTGCACATATGGTATATTATTTCTCCTCATTATCTTGCTGCAAAGACTCAAGGATTATGAGCATATTGAACAGCTGCTCTTCAAAAATCGTTACGCTGCGCCAGGCGCGCTGCGCGTTGCCTGCCGCCTTGTTTGCTGCCCTCGTTCCCATGCCGCGCTGCGCACGCCGCCCTCTATAAAATCCGCCCTTTTTCTTTTGTGTAAGGGGGCGCGCGCCCCCGTTCAGAAACATCATGATTGTTGGCAGCATCGTTGCGCTCGTCACCCCCATGCAGGCGGATGGCAGCGTGGATTACGCCGGCCTGCGCCGGCTCATTGATTGGCACATCGCAGAGGGCACGGACTGCATCTGCGTGGTGGGCACCACGGGCGAGTCGCCCACGGTGGATGTGGCAGAGCATCAGGAAATCATCCGCACCGCCGTGGAGCAGGCCGCAGGCCGTGTGCCCATCATGGCCGGCTGCGGGGCGAACTCCACCGCCGAGGCGATTCACCTGGCGCGCTACGCCAAGGAGGTGGGCGCGAACTACCAGCTTCAGGTCGTGCCCTACTACAACAAGCCCACGCAAGAGGGCCTGTACCAGCACTTCAAGGCGATTCACGACGCCGTCGATGGCCTGCCCATGCTGCTCTACAACGTGCCCGGGCGCACCGTGGCGGATATGCAGGCGGCCACGGCGCTGCGGTTGGCGCAGTTGCCGGGCGTGGTGGGCATCAAGGAAGCCACGGGCAACATTGAGCGCGCGCTCTGGCTGCTGCGCGATGCGCCCGAGGGCTTTGGCGTGTATTCCGGGGACGATTTGAGCGCCGTGGCGCTGATGCTGTGCGGCGGCAAGGGCTGCGTGAGCGTGACGGCAAACGTGGCTCCGCGCCAGATGCACGAACTCTGCCAGGCAGCGGTGGCGGGCGAGCGCGACAAGGCGCTGCGCATCAACGCGCAGCTCATGCCGCTGCACAGGGCGCTGTTTGTGGAGGCCAACCCCATTCCTGTGAAGTGGGCGATGCAGCGCCTGGGGCGCGCGAATGCTGTGGTGCGCCTGCCGCTCACACCGCTTTCTGCGGCGCACCACGCCACGCTGGAGCAGGCGCTGCGCGAGGCGGGCGTGTTGCAGTAACGGCTGTTGCAATAAAATGATGAGCACACCGCCCGCTATTTACGCGGGCGGTGTCGTATTTTCAATATGGAAAAATAGGAGACGCAAACGTGAAACGTGCGGCACATACCACCACCTCCCGCCTGCTGGCCGCTGCCAGCGTTGCGCTGCTGCTGACGGCAGCCGGCTGCAGCGTGCTGGAAGGCGAAAAAATCAACTACAAGAGCGCCGGGCGCGGCGTATCGCTGGAAGTGCCGCCGGACTTGACGCAGCTGCCCGGCGCTTCGCGCTACTCCATGCCGGGCGACGGCAGCATTACCGCCAGCGGCTACGAAGCCGGACGCGCCGCCGCCGCCAACTCCAGCGACAGCGCCGCTGCCAGCCAGATTGCCGACGTGCAGTTTGAGCGCAGCGGCGCCGAGCGCTGGCTGCACGTGCGCCGCTCGCCCGACAAGCTCTGGGGCGAGGTGCGCGACTTCTGGCAGGAAAACGGCTTCCTCCTTGCCCTGGACGAACCCAAGATGGGCATCATGGAAACCGACTGGGCCGAGAACCGCGCCAAGATTCCGCAGGACGTCATCCGCCGCACCATCGGGCGCGTGTTTGACGCGCTGTATTCCACCGGCGAGAGGGACCGATTCCGCACCCGCATCGAGCGCACCGAAGACGGCGGCGCCGACATCTTCATCTCGCACCGCGGCATGGAAGAGGTCTACACCAGCAGTCAGAAAGACAACACCACCTGGCAGCCAAGGGCGCGCGACCCGGAACTGGAAGCCGAGTTTCTGCGCCGCCTCATGGTCAAGCTGGGCGTGGCGCAAGAGCAGGCGCAAGCCGCGCTGGAGGCCAAGGAACAGGCGGCCAGCGCCGCCGCTGCAGGCGCCGCGCAGGTGGTGGCGTTGGCAGGCGGTCAGCCCGCCGTGCAGTTTGAGGGCGACTTTGAGCGTGCCTGGCGGCGCGTGGGACTGGCGCTGGATCACACCGGCTTTACCGTCGAAGACCGTGACCGTAGTCAGGGGCTGTACTACGTGCGCTACGTGGATCCGGCCACGCAGAAAAAAGAACCCGGTCTCATCAGCCGCATCATGGGGCGCGACAACCAGCCTCTGCCCACGCAGCAGTACCAAATCAGGGTGCAAAGCGGGGGCGGGCGCAGCATCGTCACTGTGCTGGACGCCAAAGGCGCTCCTGCCCCAGCCGAGCACGCCGC
>ONTY01000086.1 GCA_900320815.1 uncultured Pseudomonadota bacterium | reverse complement strand
GCAATCTGATAGAACCCGACGATACGGATGAAGAACTCATCGACAATCGTGTGTTTGGTAACATCTTCCATAAAGCAGCTGAAATCATCTATACCCAACTGAAGGCGCTAACGGGCAACAATATTACCCGAAGTGCCATCGATAAGATGCTGGAAAGCGGTGTAGAGATTGAGCGTGCGGTAGATGAAGCCTTCCGCTCTGAATATGGGCATCCGATTATCGACGGTTTACAACTGATTAATCGCGAGGTGATTATCAAGTACGTGCACTTATTGTTGGAAACAGACCGCCAGTATACGCCCTTCAGTAATATCCTGTTGGAGAAAAAAGTAAGCATGCCTTGGGGTGATACCATCATCGGTGGAAAGACATGCAAGAAGATGATGTTCCAGCAGTATGTCACCCCAGATTATCCGGAATATGATGCTGTTATACGTTTTCCTTTGCTTCAATATGTGGGAGCATGGTACGAAGAGGACAAGAAAGTGTACTTCTGCAACGAAGGAAGCAAGCAGATGGATATAAAGTACGACTTCTCTATCGAAGCCAATGACACTTTGTGGTATGATACGTATTATCCTTGTGTAATAGGACCCAGACAGACAGGAGGCTTAAAAGGTTTTAAAGGCGTATATAGAATTGTTTTGACGCCACAGGAAGAAGGACCAGGCAGTTACAATACTACTTGGTTGGAAGGTGTTGGCAGTAATGAATCCCCGACTGAAAATGTATATTATGGTTATGAATACCATTTATATTTCCTTATGTCATGTACCGTTGGGGATGAAGTCATTTATCTCAACGACGAATATGAGGATGGGGCTACCCCAATGGACGCGGAAGCCAAGAAGCACCGTTTCGACTTCACCCACACGATCAAGACAAAGCCTAAGGCACCGAGGAAGAATAAGGCAGACGAAAACCCCAATCCAAGGGAGAAAAAACAGCGTAGCCCACACGCCGATGCTGTGCAGCAATCTATTGTCGTGAAAGTCGGTGTAAAGATGCGGATTGACGAGCGTCAGCACCACTTGCACTGCGAGCAGAGCCAGTGCAACGGTATTCCAAGGGGGCAGGCGGATTTTCATGTTGCCCGCATCGCTTCTTCTTTCAACGCCCGCGCAATTTCAGGCACAACTGCCGGTCCTTTATAGATAAATCCAGTGTAAATTTGCACGGCGTTGGCGCCGGCCTGCATTTTTTCCAGTGCGTCGGTGGCGCTGAATATGCCGCCGGCGCCGATGATGGGAAAGTCTGCGCCAAGGGCGGCGCGTAGTTTTTCAATGATGCTGGTGCTCATGGCGCGCAGCGGGCGGCCAGAAAGCCCGCCGGTTTCTTCGGCGTGTGGCAGCCCCTTGACGGCATCGCGCGCGATGGTGGTATTCGTGGCAATCACACCGTCGATGCCGTGGCGCAGCAGCGCGGCGGCGATGGCCTGCAACCCGGCCTCGTCCAAATCGGGGGCGATTTTCAGGAACAGCGGCACGTGGCGCGCATGTTCGTCCTGCAGTTCCTTGTGCCGGCTGGTGAGGGTGGCGAGCAGGGCGTTCAGGGCTTCTTCGCTTTGCAAGTCGCGCAGGTTTTTGGTGTTGGGGCTGCTGATGTTGATGGCGATGTAGTCGGCCAGCGGATAGACGGCGGCCAGCCCTTTCAGGTAGTCGTCTGCGGCGCGCTCAATGGGGGTGGCGGCGTTTTTGCCGATGTTCAGGCCGAGCAGCATGTGCGCGCTGCCGCCTGCGGCCTGCCAACGCTGGCGCTGCTGGCGCACGCGCGCGGTGAAGGCTTCCAGCCCGTCGTTGTTGAAGCCCATGCGGTTGACGATGGCCTCTGCCGCAGGCAGCCGGAAAAGGCGCGGGCGCGGGTTGCCGGGCTGCGCCAGCGGGGTGACGGTGCCGAGTTCGGCAAAGCCGAAGCCGATGGCTTCCAGCGCGCCGATGGCGCGGGCGTTTTTGTCCAGCCCGGCGGCAAGGCCCACGCGGTTGGGAAAGGTGAGGCCAGCGAGGGTGACGGGGTCGGCCACGCGCTGCTGCCGCCACAGGCGCGCCAGCGGCGTGCCGTGCGCGCGCTCGAGCATGGTGAGGGTGGCGTCGTGGGCAAGTTCGGCGTCAAGCTGAAAGAGCAGGGCGCGTGCGGCGCCATAAAAGGGCATGGGCATTGGGGATAATCCTTGGCAGTTTTTGTTCAACACACAGGAAATTTTCGCAAATGATGCAGGACGCTTTGAAAGCAATGGTGGCGCGTGCGGCGCTGGCGTATGTCAACCCGGGTGAGCTGATTGGCGTGGGCACCGGCTCCACGGTGGACAAGTTCATTGATGCGCTGGGGCTGATTGGCGCGGAGATGGCGGGAGCGGTGTCCTCGTCCAATGCGTCCAGCGCGCGGCTGACAGCGCGCGGCATCCGCGTGTTTGACTGCGCTGACGTGGGTGAAATTGCCGTCTATATTGATGGCGCCGATGAAATTGACGCCAATGGCTGCATGATTAAGGGCGGTGGCGGCGCGCTGACGCGCGAGAAAATAGTCGCCGCGCAGTCGCGCCAGTTTATTTGCATTGCCGATGAAAGCAAAAAGGTGGAAGTGCTGGGGCATTTTCCGCTGCCCGTGGAAATTATTCCGATGGCGCGCGGGCGCATTATGCGCCAGTTTGCGGAAATGGGTGCGCGTGCGCAATTGCGCTGCGTGGATGGCGTGCCTTACGTTACAGACAATGGCCAGCATATTCTGGATGTGCACGGCCTGCATATTACAAACCCGCTGGCATTTGAAGAAGATGTGAGCCAGTGGCCCGGCGTGGTGTGCGTGGGCGTGTTTGCACGCCAGCGCGCGAGCTGCTGCCTGCTGGGCACGCCAGGCGGGGTGCGTACGCTCAATTTCGCATAAACCGGTGGCGAGGAGGCAGCCAGCCCCATGAGCGCTGCCAAAACCCATCCACACAGGCGCTTTTTGAGGTCAACGCTGGCTGCATGGAAGCCGTGAGCAGTGATTTGGTATGGCGCAACTTGCCCGCATTTCATGCCGGCAATCAGAAGTCATATGGCAGAGTATTTACTTGACTTCCAGTGCCTAGACCCAGCCGCCGGCTTCCAGTTCTTTTTTGGCGTAGCTGTAATACAGCGGTGCGGCGACCAGCCCGGCGGGGCCAAAGATGGCCTCCATCGCAAACATCACGCTCAGCAGCTCCCACACGCCCATGTGCGTGCGCTGGCCGATGACTTTGGCGTTGATGAAGTATTCGCCCTTGTGGATGACGATGAGAAATATCAGGCACACCAGCGCCACAGTGGGCGACACGGACAGCCCCACGAGGGTGAGCACGCCGTTGAAGATGAGGTTGCCGACGATGGGAATGAGGCCGGCGACAAAGGTGAGCAGCAGCAGCGCGGTGGAATACGGCAGGCGGTAGCCAGCCAGCGGCAGCGCAGCAAGCAAAAAGATGGCGGTGAGCGTGGTGTTGAACAGCGCAATCCAGAACTGTGCGATGACGATTTGCCGGAACGACTCGCCAAAGCGCATCACGCGCAATCGCAGCTGCGCGGTGAGCGGGCGCGGCTGCGTCATGCGCGGGCGCGCGGCGGCGAGTGCACCAATGAGCAGCCCGACGTAGGCCAGCAGCAGTCCGCCCAGCCAGGTGCGCCCGGCCTGCGCCAGGCGGCCTGCGCGGCTGAACAGCCAGCCGGCGATGATGCGCTGCGCCTCGTGCGAGCCCTCAGGCAGCAGGCGTGCAATGTCGGCGGGCAGGCGTTCGCGAAACTCCATGACGGTGCGCGCGAGGAAGTTGAGCAGCTCGCGGTAGTGTTCGGGCGCGTCCAGGATGAGTCCGCTGGTGTGTGGCAGCACCAGCATCAGCAGCCCCAGCGGCACGATGGCCACAAGGGTGGCGGCCAGTTGCGGTGCACGGTGCTCGCGCGTGCGCGCCAGCCAGCCCAGGCGCGGGCTAAGCGCCTGTGTCGCGACGAAGCCCAGGCAGGCGCACAGCAGCCCGACAAGCAGTCCGCGCCACATCACCAGCAGCAGCGCGGCGGCCATGAGTACAAAACTGACGGTGCGGGCAATGGCCTTGCGCCGCCGCGCATCGGGCGGCCAGGGCAGGTCGCCCGTGTCGGCAGGCACGGGCAGCGGGGCGGCGCTGTGCAGGGGCGGCGGCGCTTCGTTCATCGCACCACCACCGCAGCGCCCGCGCCGCGCCGGACAATGCGTCCGATTTCAAACACCTGCTCGCCCGCTGCGCGCAGCGTGGCGGCGCAGGCGGCAGCCGCTTCCTGCGGCAGGGCGAGCACCATGCCGATGCCGCAGTTGAAGGTGCGGTGCATCTCGGCGTTGTCAATGCCCGCTGTCTCCTGCAGCCAGCCGAACAGTTCGCTGCGCGGCCAGGCGCTGCGCGCCAGGTGCGCGGCCAGCCCATCGGGCAGCACGCGCGGGATGTTTTCCAGCAGCCCGCCGCCGGTGATGTGCGCGATGGCGCGCACCGGGTGTTGCGAGAGCGCCGCCAGCACCGGCTTCACATAGATGCGCGTGGGCGCCATCAGCGCCTCGCGCAGCGGCTGGCCGTCAAGCTGCGCGGGCAGGGCGGCGGACTGCTGCGCGCGCTCAATGCACTTGCGCACCAGCGAAAAGCCGTTGCTGTGCACGCCGCTTGCGGCCAGCCCCAGCACCACGTCGCCGGCGGCCACCTCGCGGCTGGGCAGCACGCGCCCCTTCTCGACGGCGCCCACGCAAAAGCCCGCCAAGTCATATTCGCCCGGCGGGTACATGCCGGGCATCTCCGCCGTCTCGCCGCCGATGAGGGCGCAGCCCGCCAGCTCGCAGCCGCGCGCAATGCCACCCACCACGGCGGCGGCGGTATCCACATCCAGCTTGCCGCAGGCGAAGTAGTCCAGGAAAAACAACGGCTCCGCGCCCTGCGCCAGCACGTCGTTGACGCTCATGGCCACCAGGTCGATGCCCACGCCGTCGTGCATGCCCCACTCAAACGCCAGCCGCAGCTTGGTGCCCACGCCGTCCGTGCCGCTGACCAGCAGCGGCTCCTTGAAGCGCCGGGGCACCTCAAACAGCGCGCCAAAGCCGCCCAGGTCCGTGAGCACGCCCTCGCGCCAGGTGCGGCGCGCCAGCGGCTTGATGCGCTCAACCAGTGCATCACCGGCGCTGATGTCAACGCCGGCATCTTTGTAGCTGATGGCTGTTTTTTCAAAAGTGCTCATGGTGTGCTTTTTTCTCTGCCAAAAATGAAAACGCGCGCTGGCGGCGCGCGTCTCTAAAATTCGCTCCCCATTTTATGAATACACGCTCGCCGCCGTCGCCCACACATGAAACAGCTTGCACTGGACTTTGGCACAGCGCCCGAGGCCACTTTTGAGAGCTATCTGCCGGGCGTAAACCTGCACGCGCTGCAGCACTTGCGTGCCTGGCTGGCAGTGGGCAGCAGCCGCGCTGGCGAGTGCATCTACCTGTGGGGGCCGAGCGGCTGCGGCAAAACGCACCTGCTGCGCGCTGCGTGCAACGCACTGCTGGCGCAAGGCGCTGCCTGCGGCTGGCTGGACGCTGCTGCGCCGCTCAATATGCCCTTTGACGACGAGTGGGGCGCGGCCTTTCTGGACGACGTGCACGCCTACGACGCCACGCGCCAGCACGTGGCGTTCACCTGGTTCGTCAACGCCGCCGCGCCCGACGATGGTGCACTGCGCCCCATCTTTGCTGCTGGCCGTGAGCCGCCCGCCGCCTTGCCGCTGCGTGAGGACTTGCGCACGCGCCTGGCGTGGGGACACGTTTTTGAATTGCAGCCTTTGGATGAAAACGGCGCGCGCTGCGCGCTGCAGCGCGCCGCCCACGCCCGCGGACTGCACATGCCAGAGGCTTTGGCCAATTACCTGCTCACCCGCTTTGCGCGCGATATGGGCAGCCTGATGGCGCTGCTCGATCGCCTGGACCGCTACGCCTGGCAAGAAGGGCGCGCCATTACCGTGCCACTGCTGCGAAAAATGCTGCAGCACGAGTTGCCAGAGTGAGAAAATACTGGCTTGAATAAAGTCTCATTGCCGGCATATTATGCCGGTATCCAAGATATACCCTTTCAATCCTGTGTTTTTTTCCCGTTGCGTCGACACTGTGGCGGCCAAAAGCGCGCACAATGCGCCCCGTTCCATTTTTTTTCCTTTGCAGCCCGCTCACGCAGCGGGCGTTTTTTTGCTTGCCATGCACGAAGAAGAACAACTGCTGCCCATGCCCGTGGACGTGCTCTCCATCCAGTCGCAAGTGGTCTACGGCTGCGTGGGCAACAACGCCGCCGCGCCCACGCTGCGCGCAATGGGCTGGCACACGCTGGCGCTGCCCACAGTGCTGCTGAGCAACACGCCACACTACCCCAGCATCTGGGGCGGCGGCGTGCCTCAG
>ONTY01000119.1:11628-13327 GCA_900320815.1 uncultured Pseudomonadota bacterium | reverse complement strand
CCACGGGCACACCGAATGCGTGGAATTGCTCATTGGCGCTGGCGCCGATGCCAATGCCAGCGATGAAAATGGCAAAACCATTTTGATGCTTGCCACCTGGAATGGGCACGCGCAGTGCGTCGCGCGGCTGCTGGAAGCGGGCGCCGACGTCAACCGAGGCGACGAAGGCGGCTGGACGGCGCTGATGATCGCTGCCGGCTACGGCCACGCTGATATTGTGGAAATGCTCATTGAGGCGGGCGCGCAATTGAACGCGCGCAACAGCGGCAATATGACGGCGCTGATGGTCGCCGCCGAGCGCGGGCATATTGCAATCACGCGCATTTTGAAGTCCTCCACGCTTGCCGGGCGCCAGCGCAGCGGCAACAGCAAACCGCCCACACAGTCTTCGGGCTTGCCAAGCATCCCGTCAGGGCTGTCGTCTGGCAACTCATCCGCAATAGGCTCTGGCGGCTTTGCCCCCTCCACGCTCGACAGCAGCGACACTGACAACAATGGCCGCACCCTGCTGATGCGCGCCGCCGAGCAGGGCAACGCTGAGGCTGTTGACCGTCTGATTAAAACTGGCGCTGATGTCAACGCCGTCGACAGCGGCGGTGACACGGCGCTGATTTGGTCCGCACTCAACGGCTACGCCAATATCGTCAGTCGCCTGCTGCAAGCGGGCGCGCGCCCCAATATCCGCGACGAAAGCGGCAATACCGCCCTCATGCTCGCCGCGCTCAAAGGACGCGACGATATTGTTGAATTGCTCATTGGCGCCGGCGCCGATGTCAATACTGCGAACCGCCATAAAGACACGGCGCTGATTTGGTCAGCCAAAGACGGGCGCGCCGATATTGCCCGGCGCCTGCTGACTGCTGGCGCCGATGCCAACGCCGCCACAGAATCAGGCGACACCGCACTCACGCGCGCTGCTGAAAACGGCCATGCCGACTGCGTGCGCCTGCTGCTGGAGGCCGGCGTCGCGGTGGACGCCGCCAACAAAGGCGGCTGGACGGCGCTGATGAGTGCCGCCTTCAACGGCCACGAGCAGTGCTTTGGCCTGCTCATGGACGCCGGCGCCAATGTCAACGCCAGCAATGAATCCTCTGACACCGCCCTGGGCTGGGCTGCACGCCACGGGCACTCCGCCATCGTGCAGCGCCTCATTGAAGGCGGCGCCCAAGTCAACGCGGCCAACGAGCACGGCGACACCGCGCTGATATTTGCTGCTCAAAGCGGGCATGCCTCCATTATTCAGGCGCTGCTGTCTGCCGGCGCCGAAGTCAATACCACCAACCATAATGGTGTTGCCGCCCTCATGCTGGCGGCGCAAAATGGCCACCGCGAGTGTATGGAATTGCTTGTTGGCGCGGGCGCCAATATCAACGTTGCCAACCGCTATGGTGAAACTGCGCTCATGCTCGCCGTGTGGGGCGCGCACACCGCTTGCGTTGATGCACTCATTGAAAAAGGCGTGGATGTCAACGCTGCCACAGAAAATGGCACAACCGCCCTTCGGCTGGCTGCCCAAAATGGCAGCAGAGATATTCTTTCCGCCCTTATTGCCAAAGGCGCCAATATTGATGCCGCCGACCGCAGCGGCGACACCGCGCTCATGTGGGCGGCGCAAAACGGTCACACCGCCGCCGTCAGCCAGCTCATTGAAGCTGGCGCCGATATGCACGCTGCCAATGCCGCAGTGACGACCGCAACG
>ONTY01000119.1:0-11601 GCA_900320815.1 uncultured Pseudomonadota bacterium | reverse complement strand
AATGCAGAAGGCGCCACCGCCCTCACCCTCGCCACCGACAAAGGGCACGAAGAGATTGCGCGCATGTTGCAAGACACGCAGCCGCCCGACACCACCACCGCCGGCGCGCAGACCAGCGCAGAGCCGCTGGCGGAAGTGGACTTGCACGTGAGCGAAACGCTCTTTCCCCAAGGCGAACAAAGTGAGCAGGGCGACGGCGACGCCCCCACCACCGAGCCGCTTGCCACAGAAGTCGCACTCGGGCAGAGCGAAGAAAAAGAACACGACACGCGCACCCCCCTCATGCGCGCCGCCGCCGCTGGCGACTTTGCTGGCGTCTCGCGACTGCTGGCCGAAGGCGCCGACCCCAACGCCCGCGACGCCGATGGCGCCACCGCCCTCATGCTCGCTGCCGAAGAGGGGCGCGGCGCCGTTGTGGAGGCGCTGCTGGCTGCCGCTGGCTGCGACCTCAACGCCACCGACAACGTCGGCATGAGCGCCCTCATGTTCGCTGCCGAAGAAGGGTACGACGACATCGCTGCGTTCCTCATCAATTCCGGTGCCGACATCAACGCCAGCGCCGCCAATGGCTGGAACGCCCTCATCTGGGCGGCACAAAATGGCCGTGCCGACATTGTGGACAACCTGATTGGACGCGGCGTGAATCTGGACGCCGCCTCCGAAGGTGGTTGGACCGCCCTCATGTTCGCCGCCGAAGAAGGGCACACCGATATTGCTGCCGCCCTGATTGACGCCGGTGCCAACGTCAACGCTGCCACAGAAAATGGCTGCACCGCCCTCATTTGGGCAGCAAAAAACAACCGTGTCGATATTGTGCAGCGCCTGCTGGAAGCAGGCGCCAACGCCAGCATCAATTCACCAGAAAATGGCGGCACCGCGCTGGATATAGCCACAGCAAAAGGCTTTGAGGAAATCATCAAATTGCTGCGCGCCGCACGCGATGCTGCGCTGCACAAAGCCGCCGCTGGCGGGCGCTGTGCTGATATTCAAGTGGCGCTGGACGCCGGCGCCAATATCAACGCCGCCAACGTCCACGGCTGGACTGCGCTGCATATTGCCGCCGACAACGGCCATGCCGAGGCGCTGGAATATCTTTTGACGGCTGGCGCCGATGCCAACGCTGCCGAAAAAAGCGGCTGGACCGCCCTCATGCTCGCCGCCGCCGGCGGGCGTGAGGCGATGGTGCACAGCCTGCTGCACGCCGCCGCCAACACCGAAGCCACCAACCAGGACGGAAAAACCGCCCTGCAGCTGGCCGCAGAACCGGCGTGCAGCACGCCATTGAAAGCGGCGCCAGCGCCAACGCTGCCACCTCCGACGACGGCGAAACCGCCCTCATGCTCGCCGCGCGCCAGGGTGATGCCGGCATCACCCAATACCTGCTGGCGCACGGCGCCAGAGCCAATGCCACCAACCCGCGCGGCAAAACTGCCCTCATGCGCGCCGTGCAATCTGCCAGCCCCGCCTGCATCGATGCCCTGCTGGCTGCCGGCGCCAGCCCCAGCGCCGCTGACAACCAAGGGCGCACCGCCCTCATGCACGCTGCCCTGCACAGCGACACCACCACGCTGCGCCGCCTGCTGGCAGCTGGCGCCAACGCCAACGCCGCCAGCCACAACGGCACCACCGCCCTCATGCACGCCGCGCGCAGCGGGCGGCTGGACGCTGCCCGCACCCTGCTGGACGCCGGCGCCAACGTTGCCGCCACGCGCCAAGGTGGCTTCACCGCCCTCATGTTCGCTGCCCGGTGCGGCGCGCTGGACGTGCTGCAGCTGCTGCTGGAGCGCGGCGCCTTGCCGCACACCGCCAGCAGCGACGGGCGCACCGCCATCACTCTGGCCGCAGCCGGCGGGCACACCGAAGCCGCCCGCGTCCTGCGCACTGCTGCCCTGCTGGCGGCAGTGCGCAGTGGCAACGCCGCTGCCGTGCAGCAGGCACTGGCTGCCGGCGCAGACGCCAACACCAGCGACGCCAGCGGCACCACCGCCCTGATGCTTGCCGCCGAACAAGGCAACGCCGACACCCTCGCTGCCCTGCTGGCTGCCGGCGCCGACCCCAACGCCGCCGACGCCCAGGGGCGCACCGCCTTCACCTTTGCGCAGCCGCACAAACACATCGTGGACGCACTGGGCAGCGCCATCACCGCCAGCCTGCTGCGTGCTGCTGCCGCAGGCGATGCCGCCGCCGTACAAAGCGCGCTTGACACTGGCGCCTCCGTCAGCGCCACCGATGAGGCGCGCAACACCGCCCTGATGCTTGCCGCCGGACGCGGGCACGCCGACGCCGCCCGCCTGCTGCTGCACGCAGGCAGCGACTTGCACGCCAACAACGCCAACGGCGAAAGCGCGCTGCTGCTGGCCGCGCAAGGCGGGCACACCGCCACCGTCGCCCTGCTGCTTGAGGCCGGTGCCCCCGTCAACGAAAGCCGCAAAAGCGGCGCCAGCGCCCTGCTGATTGCCGCCAACGGCGGGCACACCGACACCGTCCAGCTGCTCATCGAGCGCGGCGCCGACATCAACGCCAGCAACAACACGCGCGAGAGCGCCCTGACCCTTGCTGCCGCAGGCGGGCACACCGCCACCCTTGATGTGCTGCTGCGCGCCGGCGCTGCCGTTGACGCCCACCGCCTTGACGGCGCCACCGCCCTCATCCTCGCCGCCGGCAGTGGCGCACTCGGCTGCATCCAGCCCCTGCTGGCAGCGGGCGCCGCCATCAACGCCGTCGATAACGCCGGCATGACCGCCCTCATGCACGCTGGCGACAGCGGGCGCATGGACTGCGTGCAAGCCCTCATTGAAGCGGGCGCCGACATCCACGCCCGAGGCGCACGCGGGCGCGACGCCCTCATGTGGGCTGCCGCCAACGGGCACGCCGTCTTCATCCAACTGCTCCTGAACAAAGGCGCCGACATCTACGCGCGCGACGACGCCGGGCGCAGCGCGCTGCAACTTGCGCAAACGCGCGGGCACGAAAACATCGCCACGCAACTGGCCGCCGCCGCCGCTGCCGCCCTACTCGCCGCCGCCGCCGAAGGCCGCAGCGACGACGTGCAAAAAGCGCTGCGCAACGGCGCCCCCATCAACGCCACCAGCGAAGGCGGACAAACCGCCCTCATGCTCGCGGCCCAGCACAGCGACGTAGACACCGCCAAGCTGCTGCTGGACGAAGGCGCCGACGCCAACGCCCACGACACCGCCGGCCTCACCGCCCTCATGTGGGTCGCGCGTGAAGGCGTGCCGCCCAACGCCTGGCTGCTCATCGACACCCTCATCCACCGTGGTGCCGACGCCAACGCCCGCGACGCCGCCGGCCTCACCCCCCTCATGTGGGCCGCGCAGGGCGACACCGAACTCGGCCTGACCATCCTCATCCAGGCGGGCGCAGACATCAACGCTCAGGACGCCGCCGGCCACACCGCCCTCATGCACGCTGCCCTCACCGGTCACAGCGACAGCGCCGTGCGGCTGCTGGAAGCCGCTCCCGCACTCAACCTCACCAACAGCGACGGCAAAACCGCCCTTGCCCTCGCCTCCCAGGCCGGGCACCTGGACATCGTCAGCATCCTGCGCGACGCCGGTGCGCGAGGCTGAGCCAGGCGTCGAGAAAATAAAGGGTATCTATCCATTTGCCCGCAAGTAATGCGGGCAATGTGCTCACAAGTCATGGTGTATCTAAATGCAGCGGATGCTCTGGAACAAACACAAATACTCTCTGCAATGACTCCTTGATGCCGGCACAACATGCGGGCAATAGATAGATACCCATCGCATTGAAGATGTGCTGGACGAATGGCGCTGCGCGCCGCGCTGGCAGTGCAGCGGACGGAAAGGCTGATACTGTCACCATAGATGCTTTACTGCCGGCTTGTCTTGCTGGCAATGAAGGAATACTATGTTCAATACTTGAAGGTGTGCAAGGAGCACAGCAATGAACAAAGGCATGAAACTTGGGCTGCTCGCGGCGCTGGCAGTGGCGCTGGTGGCGGGCGGTGCGTGGCAGTGGCAGCGCATGCAGGCGCAGCGTGAGGAGGCGCTGCTGCTGGCGAGCGGCAATGGGCGCCTGGAAGCTGTGGAAATTGGCATTGCCACCAAGCTGGCGGGGCGCGTGGCGTCCATTGCCGTGCGCGAGGGCGATGTGGTGCAGGCGGGGCAGGTGCTGGCGGTGATGGACTTGGAGAGCCTGCGCGCGCAGCGCGATGAGGCACAAGCGGCGCTGCTGCGCGCCGGGCACCAGGCCGCTGCCGCTGCCGCGCAGGTGGCGCTGCGCCAAAGCGATGCGGCAGCGGCGCAGGCGGTGATTGCCCAGCGCGAGGCGGAACTGGATGCGGCCAAGCGGCGTGAGCGGCGTACGGCGCGGCTGGCAAAAAGCGGCGCCGCCTCGCAGCAGGAGCTGGACGACGACCGCGCGCACGCACGCAGCGCGCAGGCGGCGCTGGTGGCGGCGAAGGCGCAGGCGCAGGCAGCACGCGCGGCCATTACGGCGCAGCAGGCGCAGCAGGTGGGCGCGCAGGCGACGGAAGAAGCGGCCAAGGCGACGCTGGAGCGCATTGAGGTGGAGCTGCGCGATGGTGAATTGAAAGCGCCACGTGCGGGCAGGGTGCAGCTGCGCCTGGCCGAGCCGGGCGAGGTGCTGGCGGCGGGTGCGCGCGCTCTCACGGTGCTGGACATGTCGGACGTATCCATGACGTTTTTCCTGCCCGCGCAGGCAGCCGGGCGCGTGGCGCTGGGCGCGCCGGCGCGCATCGTGCTGGACGCGCGCCCGCACGAGCCGCTGCCCGCGCGCGTGAGCTTTGTGGCGAGCGAGGCGCAGTTCACGCCCAAGACGGTAGAGACGGCATCTGAGCGCGAAAAGCTGATGTTTCGCGTGAAGGCGCAGCTTCCCGAAGCGTTGCTGCACCAGCGCCAGGCGAGCATCAAGAGCGGGCTGCCCGGCACGGCGTGGGTGCGGCTGGATGAAAGCCAGCCGTGGCCGGCGCACCTGCAGCTCTCGCCCGCGCTGCAGGTATTTGAACAGGGTGCGGTGCCTGCGACCGCTGCGCCATGAATGGCGAATACGCCGCCCGCGTGCAGGGCGCCACGCTGCGCTATGGGAAAGTGCTGGCGCTGGATGATTTTTCGCTGGACGTGCCCGCTGGCAGCACGCTGGCGCTCATCGGGCCGGACGGCGTGGGCAAGTCCAGCCTCATGGCGCTGCTGGCGGGCGCGCGCCGCATTCAGAGCGGGCGCGTTGAGGTGCTGGGCGGTGACATGGCCGCCAGTGGGGAGGAATCTGTATCCCACGCTCTCGGTGCGCGAGAACCTGATGTTTTTTGCGCGCCTGTTCGGGCACAGCACGCTGGAGGCGCAGCGGCGCATCGTTGCGCTCACGCGCAGCACCGGGCTGCATCCGTTTCTGGGGCGCGCGGCGGGCAAGCTCTCGGGCGGCATGAAGCAAAAGCTGGGCCTGTGCTGCGCGCTGATTCACGAGCCGGACTTTCTGCTGCTCGATGAGCCGACGACGGGCGTGGACCCGCTGGCGCGCGTGCAGTTTTGGGAGCTGATTGAGCGCATTCGCGCCCAGCGCCCGGGCATGAGTGTGGTGGTGGCCACCGCCTACATGGACGAGGCGGCGCGCTTTGAGCGCCTGGCGGCGATGGACGCTGGCCGCCTGCTGGCGGTGGGCACGCCGGCGGAAATCCTGCAGCGCACGGGCTGCGCCGCGCTGGAAGACGCCTTCATCGCGCTGCTGCCGGCGGAGAAAACGCGCGGGCACGAGCCGCTGACGATTGCGCCGCTGCCGCCGGGCGCGGGCGGCGACATTGCGATTGAGGCCCAGGGGCTGACGCAGCGCTTTGGCGACTTCACAGCAGTCGATAACGTGAGCTTTCGCATCCGGCGTGGGGAAATCTTCGGCTTTCTCGGCAGCAACGGCTGCGGCAAGAGCACGACGATGAAGATGCTCACCGGGCTGCTGCCCGCCACATCGGGCACGGCGTGGCTGTTTGGGCGCGAGGTGGACGCGGGCGACATGCAAACAAGGCGCCGCGTGGGCTACATGTCGACCGTGCTGCAGAACCTGGTGCTGCACGCGCAGCTGTTCCACGTGCCCGCAGAGCGCAGGCCGCAGCGCGTGCAGCAGATGCTGGGGCAGTTTGGCCTGGTGCAGGTGCAGCACAAGCTGCCCGAGGCGCTGCCGCTGGGGATGCGCCAGCGCCTTTCCTTGGCGGTGGCGATGGTGCACGCGCCGGACATGCTCATCCTGGACGAGCCAACTTCGGGCGTGGACCCGGTGGCGCGCGACAGCTTCTGGCGGCTGCTGGTGCAGCTTTCGCGCGCGCAGGGCGTGACCATCTTCATCACCACGCACTTCATGAACGAGGCCGAGCGGTGCGACCGCATCTCGCTCATGCACGCCGGGCGCGTACTCGCCAGCGGCGCGCCGCAGCAGCTCGTCAGCGAGCGCGGCGCCGCGACGCTGGAAGACGCCTTCATCAGCTATCTGAAAGAGGCGGAGGGTATTTTGCCTGATACTACAAGTATCAACGCTTCATCGCCTGCTTCTTATGCCGGCGATGGAGATATACCCTATCAAGAAACGGCGGATGCGCTTCCACAGGAAGACTCTGTAGGCGCGGGCCTTGTGCCCGCCCGTGCGCCAGTGCACACGCAAAAAGGGCGCCCACAAGGGAAGGCGAGAGAAGCAGGAATGGCGCGCTGGCCCCGGCTGCGGCGCCTGCTGGCCTGCGCCTGGCGCGAGGCGCTGGAGCTGCGCCGCGATGGCGTGCGCGCCACGCTGGCGCTGCTTGGCTCCATCGTGCTGGTGCTGGTGATTGGTTTTGGCGCCTCGCTGGATGTGGATAACCTGAGCTACGCCGTGCTCGATCGCGACCAGAGCCAGCTTAGCCGCAATTACAGCCTGAATATCTCCGGCTCGCGCTATTTTCTGGAAAAAGCACCGCTGCGCGATATTGATGATATGCAGCAGCGCCTGCAGCGCGGACAAATCATGCTTGCCATTGAAATACCGCCTGGTTTTGCGCGCGACGTGCAGCGCGGCCAGCCTGTGGAAATCGGCGCGTGGGTTGACGGCTCCATGCCGCAGCGCGCCGAGACCGTGCGCGGTTATGTGCAGGGGCTGCACCAGCACTGGCTGGCGCAATTGGCCACGCAAACAGGGCAGGGCAATATGGCGGCGGCGGCGAGTGTGCAGACGCGCTTTCGCTACAACCCGGATGTGAAAAGCCTGCCCGCCATGCTGCCCGCCGTCATTCCAATGGTGCTGCTGATGATTCCCACCATGCTCACCGCGCTGGCGGTGGTGCGCGAAAAGGAAATGGGCAGCATTTTGAACCTGTACACCACGCCGCTTTCGCGCGCCGAGTTTATGCTGGGCAAACAGCTGCCGTATGTGGCGCTGGCGTTTTTCAATTTTCTCTGCCTTGTGGCATTGAGCATCATTCTTGGTGTGCCAATAAAAGGGAGTTTTGCCACATTGAGCCTGGCGATGCTGCTTTTTGCCATCATTGCCACGGGCATTGGCCTGCTGGTTTCAGCGGCGACAAAAAGCCAGATTGCCGCCATATTTCTCGCCATGATTGGCACCATGCTGCCCACGGTGCAGCTGGCGGGGCTAATTAATCCCACCTCGTCACTGGAAGGCGGCGCGCGCATCGTCAGCAGCATCTATCCGGCCACGCACATGTTCATCATCAGCCGGGGCATCTTCAACAAGGCGCTGGGCTTTGCCGACCTGCACACGCCCCTGCTGGCGCTGGCGCTGGCGGCGCCCATTCTCACGGGCGCGGCTGTTTTGCTGCTGAAAAAGCAGGAAAAATGAAAAGGGGGCGGCGATGATGCGAAAACTGTTCAATGTCCTGAATCTGGCCAGAAAAGAATTGTGGAGCCTGGCGCGCGATCCGGTGATGATGGTGCTGATTGTGTATGTGTTCACGGTGGCGATTTATGTGTCGGCGATGGCCATTCCGGAGACGCTCAGCAACGCCGCCATCGCCATTGTGGATGAAGACGCCTCGCCGCTTTCCGCGCGCATCGTGCAGGCGTTTTATCCGCCTTCTTTTGTGCCGCCGCGCCTGATTGACCGCGCAGAAATGGACAGCGGCATGGACAGCGGCGATTTTACTTTTGCCTTGAATATCCCGCCAAACTTTCAGCGCGACGTGCTCGCGGGCCGTGCGCCTGAATTGCAATTGAATGTCGACGCCACGCGCATGAGCCAGGCATTCAGCGGCGCGGGCTATGTGCAGCAAATGGCGCTGCTGGAGGTGGGCGAGTTTGTGCAGCGCCAGCGCGTGGTCAGCGTCAGTCCGGTGGAATTGACGCTGCGCGCGAGTTTCAACCCATCGCTCACGCAGTCGTGGTTTGGCAGCGTGGCGCAGCTGATTGATATGGTGGGGATTTTGTCCATTGTGCTCACGGGCGCGGCATTAATGCGCGAGAGGGAGCACGGCACGGTGGAGCATTTATTGGCCATGCCGGTGACGCCGGGGGAAATCATGCTCTCCAAGGTGCTGGCGATGGGCGCGGTGGTGCTGGTGGCAGTGACGCTGTCCATGCAGCTGGTGGTTGCCGGCTGGCTGCGCGTGCCGCTGGCCGGCTCTGTGGCGCTGTTCTTGCTGGGTGCGGCGCTGTGCATCTACGCCATGACGGCGCTGGGCATCTTCATGGCGACGCTGGCGCGCTCCATGCCGCAGTTCGGGATGCTGTTTGTGCTGGTGGTGCTGCCGCTGATGATGCTCTCGGGCGGGCGCACCTCGCGCGACGGGATGCCCGAGGCGGTGCGCGCCATCATGCGTCTGGCGCCCACCTCGCACTTTGTAGACGTGGGGCAGGCCATCTTGTTTCGTGGCGCCGGGCTGGAGGCCGTGTGGCCGCAGATGCTGGCAATGGCGGCGATTGGCACCGTGCTCTTCACCCTCGCGCTGCGGCGCTTCCGCCGCACGCTGGCGCAGATGGCATGAAATCAGATACTCCACCTTTTGATTCGTCATTGCCCATATAAATTACCGGTAATAGAAGATAAGTAGATGGAGTATTTGGAAGTGTCGCGATAAAGAGCAAGGCAGTGTGGGCATAGACTGGCGGGGTGTTTTCTTTTTCTGGGTGTGTGTGATGGCAGCTTCAGATTCCAAGTCGGGCGCGGATGTGTGGAGCGTGGGCGGCGTGGAGCTTTCCAGCCGGCTGCTGCTGGGCACGGCGCGGTATCCGTCGCCGCAGGTGCTGGGAGAGGCGATTGCCGCCTCTGGCGCGCAGGTGGTCACTGTGGGCTTGCGGCGCCAGATGGCGCCGGACGGTGGCGGGGAAAACGTTTTCGTGCAAATGGTGCGCACGGCGCTCAAAGAGCACGGCGCGCAGTTGTTGCCCAATACTGCCGGCTGCACCAGCGCGCGCGAGGCGGTGCAGCTTGCCCACATGGCGCGCGAGCTGTACGGCACGCCGTGGGTGAAGCTGGAAGTGGTGGGCGACGACTACACGCTCCAGCCCGATATGCAGCAGCTGCTGCAAGCGGCGCAGGCATTGGTGCGCGAGGGCTTTGTGGTGTTTCCCTATTGCACGGATGACCTGGTGGGCTGCCGCCGCTTGCTGGATGCCGGCTGCCCGCTGCTCATGCCTTGGGGCGCGCCAATTGGCTCCGGGCAGGGGCTGCTGAATCCCTTTGCGCTGCGACTGCTGCGCGAGAGGCTGCCAGACGCCACGCTGATTGTGGATGCCGGTATTGGTGCGCCAAGCCACGCAGCGCAGGCGCTGGAAATGGGCTTTGACGCCGTGCTGATTAATAGCGCCGTCAGTTATTCGCCCGACCCGGTACGTATGGCAGGCGCTTTTCGCCACGCAGTGCAGGCCGGGCGCGCGGCATATTTGGCCGGGATTATGGCCAGGCAAGATTTCGCACAGCCCAGCACGCCAGTGACGGGACAACCGTTTTTGATTGGATAGGAGCAAGGCTGGACGTTGCATGGTGAGCTACTACCGCACGGCGCAAAGACCCATTCCGCGCGCCATCTGGCTGGCGTGCCTCGATTGGGGGGGGCGGTGCGCCCTCAAGGTGGCGCGCTGCCGCGTGCGTTGCCTCCAATGCCTGTGGCGCGGGCGGCGTAGGGCGTCAGAAACGCTGATACTCCATCAAAATATCTTTGATTGCCGGCGTATCAAGCCGGCAATGAAGTGATACCTGTTGCATTCAATGACTGCCTGACAATGGCGGCTTTTCATCTGCAATGCTGCTGCCATGAGCCACGAAACTGACCAGCCTTTTTTGCCCTTTGCGCGCCCGGACATTGGCGAGGCGGAGATTGCGGCTGTGGCCGCTGCGATGCGTTCGGGCTGGGTGACGACGGGGCCGCAGGCGCGGGCGGCGTAGAGCGTCAGAAAAAGCAGATACTGCTTAAAAATACCTTTGCTCACCGGCTTATGAAGCCGGCGATGAGGTGATACTCTTGCAAAAAGCTGTTTGCTGGCGGCGTGTCGGCGTGGGTTTACTCCTGCCAGTCGCTTTCCGGGCACGGCGACCAGAGCTGTCCGTTATGGTTATCTAGGTTGCACCTCATGACCATGTAGTGCAGGCGTCCATTCTTGAACAGCATCATGGCTTCCACGTCTTGGTTTGAGGGGCGGAACATGACCTCGTACACCCAGCAGATGCCCATTGTTTCATGCCGCAGCACGCTGCCTTGCCTGACGATGCCAAGGTGCGGGAAGTGTGCGCATTCCACCAATTTGTGCCGCATCAACCTGTACATATCCTCGGCGTATGCGCTGTCAATTTCAACGTTGACGCGCACTGGGGCGCTGTTTTTGGGTGCGTATACCGGGTTTTGCAGTTGGCGGATGAAGCGGACTTCGCTGTAAAACGGAGCTTCATCAAACAGGGAGGAGCGATTGGTTTTGTCGTGATATGCAAGTTCAAGGAGGAGCCTGATGTTTTCATCCAGCCGCCAATCCTGCCAGGTGAAACCGCGCAGTTTTTCCAGCGACTCATAATCGCCCGCCAGCACGCGCTCAAAGCATTTTCTGCCCTGCATGATGACGCCCGCGCGCAGGTTGAGGAAGTGGTATTCATCCGGCGCCAGCCCGCTTGCCAGCGCGTATTGCCCAATGTCGAGCGTGTTCAGTGCGTCAAGCGCATCAAGGTGCGACTCCAGCACTTCCATAATTTCATGCGAGGCGAGGAGTTCAAGTTTTTTGTGAACACGCACTTGCATCCCCTTGAGGTGGTCTTTTTTGGGAAAGCGGTTGTTGCCGAGTGCTTGAAAAATGTCCATGCCGTGTGCCTTGCTTGAACGTGTGTGCGCCTGCCATTGTGCATGGTGGAGGTGTGCCGGGGCGAGGGACGGTTCTTTTTTCTTGTGTACAGCGTCATACTGCTGGTGAATGTGTGTGCTCACCGGCTTATGAAGCCGGTGACGAAGTTCTAATGGCTAGAGTATATGTTTTTGCAGGCGGCGTGCGGCGCTGCCTGACAATGGCGGCTTTTCATCTGCACTGCCACTGCCATGAGCCACGAGACTGACCAGCCCTTTTTGCCCTTTGCGCGCCCGGACATTGGCGAGGCGGAGATGGCGGCCGTTGCCGCCGCGATGCGCTCTGGCTGGGTGACGACGGGGCC
>ONTY01000188.1 GCA_900320815.1 uncultured Pseudomonadota bacterium | reverse complement strand
CAAATCAGCGGCAAAAAAAACGCCAACGGCCAGCGCCCTGCCGGCTGCGGCGCCACATGCACTGCAGCCGCCGTCACTGCGCGGCGCCGACCACATCGCCGCCGTCGTCAACAACGAACCCATTACTGACAACGAAGTGCGCGCCGCCATCTCGCGCGTGCGCCGCCAGATGCAGGACGCACGCCAGCGCATCCCGCCCGACGATGAACTGCGCCGCCTTGTGCTCGAGCGCATGATTAGCGAGCGCGCCCAGATGCAATACGCCAAAGAGCATGGTCTGGAAGTCAGCGACCAGGCACTCGCGCAAGCCGAGCTCTCAGTGGCGCGCCAAAACAAGCTCGCCAGCGTCGCCGAGTTGCACGCGCGGCTGCAGCGCGAAGGCATCGCCATCGAAGACTTTCAGCGCGACATCCGCGGCCAGGTGCTGCTGGCGCGGCTGCGCGAGCGCGAAATTGAGCCGCGCCTGGCTGTGAGCGAATCGGAAATCGACGCCTTCATCCGCGAGCAGACTGGCACCAGTGCCCTCGAGCAGCAAAGCATCAACCTCGCCATGATTTTGGTGGCCGTACCCGAGGGCACCGGCTCCATTGGCCTCATCCCACTGCAAGCGCGCGCCGAGGACATTGCCCGCCGCGCTGCTGCGGGCGAAGACTTCGCCGCTCTGGCACGCCAGTACTCCGACGCGCACGGCGCCAGCATCGACGGCGGCGAGCTTGGCCTGCGCTCCGTCAACCGCTACCCGCAGCTGTTCATCCGCAGCACGCAGCGCGCGCGCGTGGGCGAAGTCGTCGGCCCCGTGCGCTCAGACGCAGGTTTTCACATCCTCAAAGTGCTGGGGCGCCGTCAGAGCAACGATCTGCCCGAAGTGCGCATCACGCAAACAAGCGTCAGCCACATTCTGCTGCCCGTCGATGAACGCCACAGCGAGGCGCTGGCGCGCGAAAGGGCTGCTGACCTGCGGCGCCGCATTGCCAGCGGCGCTGCCAGTTTTGAGGCACTGGCGCGCGAACACTCGGCAGACGCCAGCGCCGCCGAAGGCGGCGCGCTGGGCTGGGCGATGCCCGGACAATTTGTGCCCGAGTTCGAGCAGGCCATGAACAACCTCGACCCCGGTCAGCTCAGCGAACCCATCACCACACGCTTTGGCGTGCACCTCATTCGCGTCAACGAGCGCCGCGATCACGTCTTGAGCGGCGCCGAGCAGCGCGAACTCGCGCGCAACATGCTGCGCGAGAAAAAAGCGCAAGAAGCCTTTGAAACCTGGGCGCGCGAAGTGCGCGCACGCGCCTGGATCGATCTGCGTGATGCGCCGCAGCAATAGCCGCCACACGCACACCGCCATGCCACTGCCTTTCGCGCGTAAACGCTTTGGCCAGCACTTCTTGACCGACGCAGCCATCGTCGACGCCACCGTGCACGCCATTGACCCGCAGCCGGGGCAGTCAATCGTGGAAATCGGCCCCGGGCGCGGGGCGCTGACCGCAGCCCTCCTGCAGCGTGTGCCGCACATCACCGCCATTGAGCTTGACCGCGACCTTGCCGCCCTACTGCGCGCCATGCCACGCCTGACAGGGCGCTTGACACTTATTGAAGGCGACGCCCTGCACGTGGACTGGGACGCGCTGCGCCAGCAGCTTGGCGGCGCAACGCTGCGCGTGGTCGGCAACCTGCCCTACAACATCTCCACCCCACTGCTGCTGCGCCTGCTTGGTGCGGCAGAGCACATCAGCGACCAGCACTTCATGCTCCAGCGCGAAGTCGCCCAGCGCATCAGCGCCCCGGCGGGCAGCAGCGCCTACGGGCGCCTGTCGGTCATGCTCCAGTGGCGCTACGCCATAGAAACTGTGCTCGAGCGCATTCCCCCTGCTGCCTTCACCCCTGCACCCAAAGTTGAATCTGCCGTCATCCGCATGACGCGCCGCGCGGACGCTGCGCCACTGGACGCCACCATCCTTTCCGAGTTGCTGCGCTGCGCCTTCAGCCAACGCCGCAAACTCCTGCGCCACACCCTCGCTCCCTGGCTGCAAGAGCGAGGCTACAGCGGCACCTTTGACCTGCAGCGCCGCGCGCAGGAAGTGCCCGCTGCCGAATACTTCGCACTCGCGCAAACCTTGCCCGCCGTCAGCGCAACACCCGCTCAGGGCCCCCCCCCCCCCCCCCGAATTTGGAAACGTGAACGAAACGCGCGCCGCGCCACCATTTTTACGGCTCTTGCGCTGGTGGCGCTTTGGGTGTTTATCAGTTTCCCTGTTTTTTCTGGGCGAGTTGGCGGGCAGGATTTCAATTTTCATGTGCAACGCATCGCTTCCATTGCACAGGGGCTGGATACAGGGTTCCCTGTATATCTTTACCCGGGGTTTTCCTGGCACTACGGTTATCCATCAGGCATTTTTTACGGCGACGCATTTCTTTATCCCTTTGCCCTGATGGTACGCTTTGAGTCTAAGCCCTCCCACCCCAAAGAAGTTTCCTTCACCAACACCATACGCACCAATTTCACCTTCACCCTGCACGCCAGAAACACAAGTCAAGAACCTGGCTGGCTTGATTTTCCTGTCTGGAATTACCCGGGCTACAAAGCCGTAACCAGCAAAGGCGACAAGCTGGGCGTGGCCGATGGCGACAACCGCCGCGTGCGCGTGTATCTGCCGCCAAGGTTCAACGATACGTTCACGCTGCGCTGGGTGGCGCCGTGGTATTGGCGCGTGGCGCATTGGGTGTCGTGGGTCAGCATGGCAGCGCTGCTGCTGTGGGCATTCACGCCGCTGCCCCGCTGGCTGGCGTGCCAGCGGTGGCAGCTGCCAAGGCTCACGGCGCGTGCCTCAGCGCCGTGGTAGACAGCGTCTGCCTGCCGACGTTCCTGTGTGCTTCATCGTAAGAGTATAGGAATATTTGCCGGTGTATATTGCCGGTAAACAAATATCAAGATATGGGGTATATAGCCATTCCCGCTCTCTACAATGCCTGCCCCATATGAGTTTGCTAATTCTTCTCTTACCTCCTGGGCCGCCGGGCGAGTACGTCTGGGTGCGCTCGGACAACGGGCAGCGCGTGCATTCGCATGGCGCGGCGGCGGCGGCGCTGCTGCCGCCAGCGGGGCGCGGCGTGGAGGTGGTGGCCATCGCGGCGGCGCAGCAAATCTCCTGGCAGCGCGCCAGCTTGCCGCGCGGCGTGGGGGCTGGCTCGCCCAAGCTGCGCCCCACACTCATCGGACTGCTGGAGGATGCGCTGCTCGATGAGCCTGAGGCACTGCACTTTGCCGTGCAGCCGCAAGCCAAGGGCGGCAGCGATGTGTGGGTGGCCGCGTGCCAGCGCGAGTGGCTGGCCGCGCACTTGGCAGCGTTGGAAGCCGCCGGGCGCCCAGCTGCACGCATCGTCCCAGAGGTCACGCCGTCGGCGGCGGCGCCGCAGCTTGCCGCGTGCGGCACGCCGCAGGCGCCCTGGCTGCTGATGCACGGCGTGGGCGTGCCGGGCGGCGCACAGGCGCTGCCGCTGGCCGCCGGCACGCTGGCACTGCTGGCGCCGGAAGTGCTGGCAGGCGCGACGCTGATTGCCGAGCCAGCCGCCGCTGCGCTGACCTCGCAGCTGTTCGGGCGCCAGCCCATCTTGCTACCTGCCTCGCAGCGACTGCTGGCGCAAAGCCGCTCGCCGTGGGACTTGGCGCAGTTTGAGTTTGCCCGCAGTGGCAGGGCGCGCACGGCACGGGTGCTGGGCAGCGCCTGGCGCAGCTTCTGGCACGAGCCACGCTGGCGGCCTGTGCGCTGGGGGCTGGCGGCGGCGGCGCTGGTCAATCTTGTGGGGCTGAACCTGAGCGCCTGGCAGAGCAAGGCTGACTTGGCGGCACGCCGCCGCGCCATCAACAGCACGTTGACCACCACGTTTCCCAAAGTGCGCGCCGTCTCTGCCATGCCGCACGTGCAAATGCAGCGTGAGATCGATGCGCTGCGCCAGGCCACAGGCACGCCCGCCGCAGCGGGCATGGAAGCGATGCTGGCGGCGCTGGCCGACGCACTGCCTGACGGGCGCGCCGCCGCCAGTCTGGACTATGCAAACGGCAGCCTGCGCGCGGGCGGCGTGCAGCTTGGCGCCGACGCCATCACCGCCGCTCAGGAGCGGCTGCGCCCGCTGGGCTATCAGCTCAGCGCCCAGAGCGATGCGCTGCTGTTGCGCCCAGCAGCAGAAGGAGGGATGCCATGAGCGCGACATTGGAGAGCTGGCGCGAGAGCTTCGCGCGCCTGCCCGCTGCCCGACGCCGCGTGCTGCTGGCCGCCGTGCTGGCACTGGCGCTGGCGGTGCTGTGGCTGTTTGCCGTGGCTCCGGCGCTGCGCACACTCAAGCGCGCGGGCACGCAACGCGCCGCGCTGCAGCGCCAAGCGCAGCACATGCAGCAGCTTGCCGCCGAGGCGCGGCAGCTTGCCGCGCTGCCGCGCATGGGGCAGCAGGAAGCGCAGCGCGCCCTCCAGCAAGCCACGCAGCAGCGTCTGGGCGCCGCCGCCCGTCTCAGTGCTGCCGGCGACCGCGCCACCGTCACCCTGACCGACGCACCTGCCGCTGCGCTGGCCGAGTGGTTGGCAGAAGCGCGCCTGAACGCCCGCGCTGTGCCGCTTGAAGCCAGGCTGCAGCGCAGCGCCGGCGCGCTCACGTGGCTGGGCGCGCTGCTCTCGCACGCCAGTGGCGGCGCCGTGCAGTTGCTGGACGCCGAAGGCAGCGTCTGGCGCGGCTCCGCGCGCCTGGAGTTCACTGGCGGCGCCGGCAGCCGCGACCGCGCCGCACTGCCCGGGCGGCTGCACTGGCGCCTGACGCCCGGCCCGGGCGCACTGCACGCCAGCGTGCAAGCCCAGTGCTGCACGCCGCACGGCGCCATTGCCCTGGCCATCACCCCACGCTGGGGCGGCGCACACATTGCGGTGCGCGAAGGGCATTCCGAATGGCCCGCCGCGCTGCTCACCGGGCTGGGCACGCCGTTCAACACGCTGCAGCTGCACGGCACCTTGCTGCTGCTCACACAGCCCCTTTCTCTTGACATTGCCCAAGGGCGCGTGCGCGTGGAGGGCAGCGCCAGCCTCACCGCGCAGCGCATCTCCTCGCGCCTCTCGCCACTGCCGGCGCTCGGCAGCTACCGCGTGCAGCTTGCCGGCGGCGCTGCTCCCTCGCTGCGGCTGCAAACGCTGGAGGGCGCGCTGCATCTGTCCGGCAGCGGGCAGTGGAGCGGCGGGCGGCTGCGCTTTGCTGGCGAAGCGTCGGCAGCCGAAGGTATGGAAGCGCCACTGGCCAACCTGCTCAACGTCATCGGCCAGCGGCGCGGCAACAAAGCCCTCATCAATTTCAGCTGATACCCCGGCGACCTGCCTTTGGCCAGATACAAAAAAACAAACAAACACAATCTCCCAGGCGCTATAGCCGTTAGATATTGATGACCTGTCGTCCGAGGGCGGAACTGAGCATGTCGTGGACTGTTATGGCTCCTTTGTTCCACTTCGACCGTCTGCACGTGAAATGTCTTGTAGGCGTGCCCGTGGTAGCTGGCCAGGAAATAGCGTGTCTCTACACCCAGCGTTTGTTTCAAGCGCCGGTAAGCTGCATGCCCATCCGTGACCTGCGCGAAGCGTTCGCGCTGCAAAGGCGTAAGCGCAGGCAGTGCGTCAGCTACCCGTTGCATCAACTCCTTGAACTCCTTGGGTCTCATCGCTGCCCTCCATGAAAACAGGAGGCAAAATACCACCATTTCTATACTTTACGGCTATAGCGCCATCTCCCATTGGGTATATAAGCTATTACCCGCCAATATAGCCGGCAATCAAATATATATTACATGAGTATCAATCATCCCATGCGGGCGTGACGGCGCGCCGCAGCCGCTCGCTCCGCGCCTCATAGTCCGGCAGCGCCCGCTCCACGTGCTGCCAAAAGCGCGCGCTGTGGTTCATCTCGTGCAGGTGCGCGAGTTCGTGCACCACCACGTAGTCCACCAGTTCGGGCGGCAGGTGGATGAGGCGGCGATTCAGCCGTATGGCGCCGTCCGCACTGGCGCTGCCCCAGCGCGTGCGCGCACGGCTCACCGTCAGGCGCTGCCAGCGCACACCCACGCGCGGCGCCCACTCATCGAGCTGGCGCGTGAACATGCGCCTTGCCTGCCCCAGCAGCCACGTTTGCGCGGCGCAGCGCACCTCCTGCGCGCTGGCGGCGGCGGGCAGCGGCAGCAGCAATTCATCGCCCTGCAGCGTGGCGCTGGCTGTGCCCGCCAGCCGCAGCGTGATGGGTGTCCCCAGAAAAGGCACGCTGCCGCCCGCGCGCCACTGCGCCGCCGCCTGCTGTGCACTCTTGTGCTGGGTGGCCTGCGCCATGCAGCGCGCAATCCACACCGCGCGCTGGCACAGCACAGCTTCAATGTCGTGCAGCGGCGTGCACGGTGGCGCGCTCACCGTCAGCCCCTGCGCATTCACCCGCAGCCCAATGCTGCGCCGGCGCGCGCTGCGCCGCAGCAGGTAATGCAGAAGCGCGCCGTGCAGCGCGATGCTGGCGTTGGCCTGTGGGTGTTTCAAGAATATGCGTTCTGGCACAGCGAAAGATTCAGAAAAAAGCAACACGCCGCGCATTTTCCCGCACACTCCGCTGCCGGGCTGCGCTACACTCGCGCGCCGTGCCGCCAACCGGTGGTGCACATTTTTCTTCTCTCTCCTTTCTCCTCTCTCATCATGTTTGACGCCGCATTTCACATTGCCGTCCAGGGGGCTTGGCCCTGGCGCGGCTGCGCGCGTTAACCATTCCCCTCTCCCCTTGTGCTGAAAAGGGGCTTTTCCCTGCCCCTGTGCTGCCTGGAGCCGTGCGCTCCTTTCAATTTTCTGCGTTCGCCCGGACGCCGTTTTTCCCTTTTTTCCCCTGTGGCGCATTGCGCCCAAAAACCAGCATGGAGGCTGGATATGTCCACCCTTTCTCAGGACGATTTTGCGCGCCTGGCTGCGCGCGGTTACAACCGCATTCCCCTCACCGCCACCGCGCTGGCGGATCTGGAAACACCGCTTTCGCTTTATATGAAACTCACGGGCAGCGCCGAAAAAACCGTCCCCTACAGCTTTTTGCTTGAATCCGTGATTGGCGGCGAACGCTTCGGGCGCTACAGCTTCATCGGCCTGCCCGCGCGCACTGTGATTCGCGCCAGCGGCTTTGGCGCGGCGGCGCGCACGCAAGTGCTCACCGATGGTGACATTGTGGAAACCGCCAGCGGCAATCCGCTGGATTTCATTGAAACCAAAAAAAGCTGGAAAACTCCTGCCCGCCCGATGAACTCGGCTGCCCCGACATTTTCCTCATGCACTGCGACGAAGTCGCCGTGATTGACAACCTCGCCGGGCGGCTGCATTTCATCGTCTACGCTGACCCGGCGCAGCCCAATGCGTATGAAAAAGCGCAGCAGCGGCTGCACGAGTTGCGCCAGCGCCTGAAAACCCCGGTTCACGCCCCACCCATGACGGGCGCGCCCGCACAGGGCGAAGAGCGCCATTTTGCCAAGGCCGGATTTTCAGGTGGCTGGCTCCAGTCCGGAAATTCTGGTGCGCTGCGAACAGACGCCAGACGGCAAAAAAGCCATTATCCGACCGCTGGCTGGCACGCGCCCGCGCGGCGCCACGCCGGAAGAAGACGCCGCCGCCGAGCGCGACCTGCTCGCCGACGCCAAGGAGCGTGCCGAGCACGTGATGCTCATTGACCTGGCGCGCAACGACATTGGCCGCATTGCCCGCTGCGGCAGCGTGCGCGTGACCGAAGCCTTTGCGGTGGAGCGTTACAGCCATGTGATGCACATCGTCAGCCATGTGGAGGGGCTGCTGCGCGCCGATATTGACCAAATGGACGTGCTGCGCGCCACGTTTCCTGCTGGCACATTAAGTGGCGCGCCAAAAATACACGCAATGGAACTGATTGACGCGCTGGAACCCGTCAAACGCGGCATTTATGGCGGCGCCTGCGGCCATATCAGCTACGCCGGCGACATGGATTTGGCCATCGCCATCCGCACCGCCATTATCAAGGATGAAATGCTGCACGTGCAGGCCGCCGCCGGCATTGTGGCCGACAGCGCGCCGGAGCTGGAATGGCGCGAAACCGAGCACAAAGCGCGCGCGCTGCTGCGCGCCAGCGAAATGCTCGAGGAGGGACTGGAATGAACACCAAAACACAAACAGCGCCCGCGCGCCTGCTGATGATTGACAACTACGACAGTTTCACCTGGAATCTGGTGCAGTATTTTGGCGAACTGGGCGCCGAAGTGCTGGTGCGCCGCAATGACGATATTGCGCTGGGCGAAATGGACGCCTTGCTGGCGCGCGGCGCCTTCACGCACCTGTGCATCAGCCCGGGGCCGTGCGCGCCGCAGCAGGCGGGCATTTGCGTGGCGGCTATCCGGCATTTTGCCGGGCGCGTGCCCATTTTTGGTGTGTGCCTTGGGCACCAGTGCATTGGCGCGGCATTTGGCGCACGTATCGTGCGTGCGCACCAGCTCATGCACGGCAAAACCAGCCAGATAACCACCACGCTGGACGGCGTGTTTGCCGGTCTGCCCGCGCAATTCACAGTGAACCGCTACCACTCGCTTGCCATTGAGGGCGCCAGCCTGCCCGCTGAATTGCTGATTAGTGCCTGGACAGCGGATGGCGAAATCATGGGCGTGCGCCACGCCACGCTGCCCATTGAGGGTGTGCAATTTCACCCGGAAAGCATTTTGACCGAGCACGGCCACGCCCTGCTCGGCAATGTTCTCAAACTCTGAAACCACCAACCTTCCCCCCTTTCCATTTTTCTCACAAAGGAAGCCATCATGCCGATTACTGCACAGGACGCGCTGCAGCGCACCATCGAGCACCGCGAAATTTTCCATGACGAAATGCTGCAGCTCATGCGCCAGATTATGCGCGGCGAACTCTCGCCACTGATGGTCGCGGCGATTACCGCCGGGCTGCGTACTAAAAAGGAAACAATTGGCGAGATTACCGCCGCCGCTGAAGTAATGCGCGAAATGGCCGTCAAGGTGCCAGTGCGCGATACCACCGGGCTGGTGGATATTGTGGGCACAGGCGGTGATGGCTCGCACACCTTCAATATCAGCACATGCAGCATGTTTGTGGCCGCCGGCGCGGGCGCGCGCTGCGCCAAGCATGGCGGGCGCAGCGTGTCCAGCAAATCGGGCGCGGCGGACGTGCTGGAGGCGCTGGGTGCCAATATCAACCTGACGCCGGAGAAAATCGCCCAGTGCATTGAGGAAACGGGCATGGGCTTCATGTTTGCGCCCAACCACCACCCGGCCATGAAAAACGTCGCCCCGGTGCGCCGGGAAATGGGCGTGCGCACTTTTTTCAACATTCTGGGGCCCCTCACCAACCCGGCGGGTGCGCCCAATATCCTCATGGGCGTGTTTCACGCCGACCTGGTCGGCATTCAGGTGCGCGCGCTGCAGCGCCTGGGCGCCAAGCACGCCATTGTGGTCTATGGCAAGGATGATTTGGACGAAGTCAGCCTGGGCGCCTCCACCCTGGTGGGCGAGCTGGTGGACGGGCAGGTGCGCGAATACACCGTCCACCCCGAAGATTTCGGCTTTGCCATGCGCAGCGTGCGCGCGCTGCGCGCCGAGTCGCCGCAGATTTCGCTGCAGATGCTGCGCAGCGTGCTGGACGGCGCGCCGGGCGCCCCGCGCGACGTGGTGCTGTTCAACGCGGGCATGGCGCTGTATGCCGCTGGCGTGGCGGCGGACATTGCCGACGGCATCAAGCGCGCCGCGCAGTCCATCGACAGCGGCGCAGCCAAGGCGAAGATGGAAGCCTTCGTCGCCTTCACCAAGGCGGCGGCGGCATAATGCCCTGCTTTTTTGATGGTCATTCATACGCATTGCCGGCGTCAATAGCCGGCAACATGCTCTTATAAAATGAGTGAAACCTTTCTGGAACGCATCCTCGCCGTCAAGCGTGAAGAAATCGCCGCCAGCCAGCGCGCCACGCCGCTTGCCGCCATGCGCGCCGCCGCTGAAAGTGCGCCGCCCGCGCGCGGCTTTCTCGCCGCGTTGCGCCAGCGCGTAGACGCTGGGCAGGCCGCCGTGATTGCCGAAGTCAAGAAAGCCAGCCCCAGCAAAGGGCTGATACGCCCCGACTTCGCCCCCGCCGACATCGCGCGCAGCTACGCGGCGGGCGGCGCCGCGTGCCTGTCCGTGCTCACCGACCAGCAGTTTTTTCAGGGCGCGCTGGACTACCTGCGGCAGGCGCGCGCCGCCTGCGCCCTGCCCGTGCTGCGCAAAGACTTCATCCTTGATGCGTGGCAAATCTATGAAGCGCGCGCCGCCGGCGCGGATGCCGTGCTGCTGATTGCCGCCTGCCTGGACGATGCACAACTGACGGACTTTCTGGCGCTCTCGCACACGCTTGGCATGGCGGCGCTGCTGGAAGTGCACGATGAGGCTGAACTGGAACGCGCCCTGCGGCTGACGGCGCCGCTCATTGGCATCAACAACCGCAACCTGCGCAGCTTTGAAGTCTCGCTGCACACCACGCTGGACCTGCGCGCGCGCGTGCCCGCCGACCGCCTGCTCGTCACGGAAAGCGGCATCCACACGCGGGGCGACGTGCAAGCGATGCGCGCCGCTGGCGTACACGCCTTCCTCGTGGGCGAGCGATTCATGCGCGCCGACAACCCCGGCCACGCCCTGCAGGAACTGTTCGCATGAGAGCCATGCCCGCAGAATGGAGCGCGCGCAGCCTGCTCGCGCGCTTTGCCGTGCACGGGCGCTTTTATGAGCGCGAAGCTGGCGGCACGCTCTGGCGGCTGCGCGATGTGCTGGAAATCTTTGACAAGTCGCTGCCGTGGAGCGAAGTGCAGGGCGGCAACGCCGACATGGTTGCCGTGATGATGAACCCCGGCGCCTCGCGCCCGCTGGCCGACCCCGACGTCCACGGCTGGTGCCCCGCCGTGCCCGACCGCACGCAATACCAGCTCATGCGCCTCACACTCGCCGCCGCCGCCCTTGGCGCGCCGCGCATCCGGCACATTCGCGTCATCAACCTTTCTGACCTGCGCACCCCCAAAAGCGCCCAACTCTTTGCCGCCCTGCCCCACGCCCCCGGCTGGCACAGCATCTTTGACCCCTCGCGCCGCGCTGAACTGCAGCGCGCCTTGGGCGCGCCCGACACGCCCGTGCTCCTCGCCTGGGGCATGGCCAAGCCGTTGCGCCCGCTGGCGCGGCAGGCGCTGGACACCCTGCAGGGCCGCCCCGCCCTCGGCCTCACTGACGACGGCACCGCCTACCGCCACCCCCTGCCGCAGCGCGCCGACCTGCAAAGCGCCTGGGTGCAGCGCATGGCCGAGCAGATGGCGCAATGCCTGCGGCAGACAAATTAATGGTGTATCACTTCATCGCCGGCTTCATAAGCCGGCAACCAACACAATCTACAATGGGTATCAAAATAGCGCGCCTTGTGGTCACCCGTTTGTTTGCGCGGAATGTGTGATAGAAAGCTGCCGTCAGGAATAAAGCCATGCGCGTTACATGGGACAGGAAGAAGAAGTCATACGCATCATCAGCGCCCGTCGTGCAGACCGCAAGGAGCGCAGACGTTATGAACACGGTTGAATACAAGCTGGAAGAACTGCCCCCATTGAGCGAACAGCGCAAGACAGAACTCATGGCGCTGGCAGAGCGCCCGGACAGCGAGATTGACTACAGC
>ONTY01000175.1 GCA_900320815.1 uncultured Pseudomonadota bacterium | reverse complement strand
ACCGGCTTTTGCAAGCGCAGACAGCATAACTGTGTCCAGAAAACAGGAATAGCAGTTTCAAGTGTGAAATAATACGCATCTTTCCTGTTTTCTTTTGACGTGCTATTTGTTTGCCCGCAGAAGTTGCCGGTAATGAAGGAATACCCATTGGCTCTGCCAGGAAAAAACCCGCTGCGCGCGGGTTTTTTCTTTGGAGCAGGAGGGGCGGCTTATGTGCGGTTGATGCCCAGACTGTCGCGCACGCCGAAATTCTCAAAAATGCAGCGCGCAACAAGGTCGGCGATGGATTTGCGGGAGATTTTGGAGCTTGGATTTTTGAACATTTCCCCTGCGCTCCAGCTTGTGGTTTCATAGTTGATTTCGTCGGCGCTGCTGAACCACTGCGGGCGGATGACGGTGTAGTCCAGTCCGGAATCCATGATGATTTTCGCTGAACTGATATAGGCGGCGGGCGCTTTGGTGCCATCCGGCACGTCGCTGTGAATGCCATAGGAGCTAATCCACACCAGGCGCCGGACGTTGGCAGCATTCATGGCGGCAATGACGCTGCGCGCGAGTTTGTCCAACTCGCCGGCCAGCCCGGCATACACGGCGTTGCAGCCCGCAAGGGCGGCGGTGAGTGCCTTGGTGTCGAGCGCGTCGCCTTGCACGATTTCTACGTTGTCGCTCTTGAAACGCTGCACCCGTTTGGCGTCGCGCGCAAACAGGCGCAATTGCACATTGCTTCTCGCGCTTTTTTGTGTGAGCGCGTCAATAACAGCGGGACCAAGGCTGCCGCTGGCGCCAAGAATGAGGATTTTCATGGGCGTGTTTTCTGCTTTTGCCGTTTCTATGGTTTGTGCATGCACTGCGGGCAGTATGGCGGCGGCCAACAGGGCAGGGGTGGAGAGAAAAGTTCTGCGTTGCATGGGTTTGAGCTTCTTTCTGGCGCCCTGTGGGAGGGGACGCGCGCCGATGATGGCACGGCTCACAGCACGAGGAGGCGCTGCCTAGAATGCACGGTTTTTTTCGTGCGCGTGCCACTGCGCCGCAGGAGTTTTCCAGGAGCGTGTGTTGATGTCTGATGAAGGGCTGCACTTTTATTTTTTTGAGGGCGGCAACGCGCTAAGCGCCTTCCGCGCGCGCCAGCAGCTGGTGCGCCTGCAGGCAGCGGTGCCGGGGGTGCGTGCGGCGACGGCGCGCTTTGTGCATGTAGCAGCGTTTGCCAGCGCGCCTGATGAGGCGCAGCTTGGGCGACTGCGTGCGCTGCTGGAATATGGAGAGCCAGCGGTGCCGCCAGAGGACGGCAGCGCGCTCATCGTCATCTCGCCGCGCCTTGGCACGGTCTCACCTTGGGCGAGCAAAGCCACCGACATTGCGCGCGGCTGCGGCTTGCCGGTGCGGCGCATCGAGCGCCTGATGGCGTGGAGCATTGCCAGCGCCAGGCCACTGGCCGAGGAGCAGCGGGCGCAGCTTGCCGCACTGCTGCACGACCGCATGACAGAGAGCGTGCTGGATAGTCTGGAGGCGGCGCAGGCGCTGTTTGCGCCGCTGCCTGCGCGGCGTATGGCGCATGTGGATGTGCTGGCAGGCGGCAGGCAGGCGCTGGAGCAGGCAAACGCCGAATGGGGGCTGGCGATGAGCGCCGAGGAGATTGATTACCTGGCCGGCGCCTTCACGCGCATGGGGCGCAACCCCACGGATGTGGAGCTGATGATGTTCGCGCAGGCCAACAGTGAGCACTGCCGCCACAAGATATTCAACGCCGAGTTCGTCATCGACGGGCAGGCGCAGGAGGCAAGCCTGTTCGCCATGATTGCGGCCACGCACCGCGCCAACCCGCAGCACACCGTGGTGGCGTACAGCGACAACGCCGCCGTGATGGCCGGGCGCGAGGTGCAGGTGTTCCGGCCAAAAATGAGCGTCAGCCTCGGTGCAGAGCCAGACTACAGCTATCAGAAAACAAGGCAACTGCGCCACATCCTGATGAAGGTGGAAACGCACAACCATCCCACGGCGATTAGCCCCTTTCCGGGTGCGGCCACGGGCAGCGGCGGCGAAATCCGTGACGAAGGCGCAACCGGGCGCGGCGCTGTGCCGCAGGCGGCGCTCACGGGCTTTTCCGTCAGCCGTCTGTGGGGCGGGCTGGCGGCGCAGGCCGACGGGCGCCCGGCGCACATGGCCAGCGCGCTGGACATCATGACCGAGGGGCCGCTGGGCGGTGCGGCGTTCAACAACGAGTTCGGGCGTCCGAACCTGCTGGGGTATTTCCGCGAATATGAACAGCAGGTGGCAGGCGTGCAGCGCGGCTATCACAAGCCCATCATGCTGGCAGGGGGCATGGGCAGCATTGACGCGCGGCTCACGCGCAAAGAGGCGTTTGGCGCAGGGGCGCTGCTGGTGCAACTGGGCGGACCGGGTATGCGCATCGGCATGGGCGGGGGCGCGGCCAGTTCGCTGGCTGGCGGGCAGAACGCGGCGCAGCTTGACTTTGATTCGGTGCAGCGCGGCAACCCGGAGATGCAGCGCCGCGCGCAGGAGGTGATTACGGCTTGCCAGGCGCTGGGCGAAGCTAACCCCATCCTCGCCATTCACGACGTGGGCGCAGGCGGGCTCTCGAACGCCTTTCCGGAGCTGGTCAGCGACGCTGGCTGCGGCGCCACCTTTGACTTGCGCGCCGTGCCGCTGGAAGAGGGCGGCATGACGCCGCGCGAAATCTGGTGCAACGAAAGCCAGGAACGCTACGTGCTGGCGCTGGCGCCCGAGTCGCTGCCGCTGTTTGAGCAGCTGTGCCAGAGGGAGCGCGCGCCCTTTGCCATCGTCGGGCGTGCCCAGGCCGGGCTGCGGCTGCGGCTTATTGACAGCGTGCTGGGCGACGAGGGTGACGGCAGCGGCTTTGTCCCCTCCCAATTGCAAGAGACCTTTGCCAAAGACCCGGTCGACATGCCGCTGGAGGTGCTGCTGGGCAAACCGCCGCGCATGCGCCGCAGCGTGCACAGCGTGCGCTGGGCAGGCAGCGCGCTTGATCTCAGTGGCGTGGCGCTGGGCGATGCCATCTTCCGCACCCTGAGCCACCCCACAGTGGCCAGCAAACGCTTTCTTATCACCATCGGCGACCGCAGCGTGGGCGGGCTGACGCACCGCGACCAGATGGTCGGCCCCTGGCAGGTGCCGGTGGCCGATTGCGCCGTCACCCTTGCGGACTTTGACGGCTACGCCGGCGCCGCCATGAGCGTGGGCGAGCGCACGCCGCTGGCCGCGCTGGACGCCCCCGCCAGCGGGCGCATGGCCGTGGCCGAGGCCATCACCAATTTGCTCGCCGCCCCCATTGATCTCTCGCGCGTGCGCCTGAGCGCCAACTGGATGGCCGCGTGCGGCGAGCCGGGCGAAGACGCCGCGCTTTACGCCACGGTGCAGGCGGTCTCGCAGCTGTGCCAGCAGCTTGGCATCTCGATACCCGTAGGCAAAGACAGCCTGTCCATGCGCACGCAGTGGCAGGGCGAAGGGGGGCAGATGCGCGCAGTCGTCTCGCCCATCAGCCTCATCGTCAGCGCCTTTGCCCCTGTTGACGACGTGCGCGGCACGCTCACGCCGCAGCTGCAGTGCCCGCCGGGCGAGGGGGGCGATGAAGAAACATGCGACACCTGCCTGCTGCTCATTGATTTGGGGCGCGGCAAGTGCCGCATGGGCGGCTCCATCCTGGCGCAGTGCCTGGGGCAGCCTGGCGACGTGGTGCCCGACCTGGAGGCGGCGGGCGAGGTGGTGGCGCTGGCCGCCGCGATGCAGCAGCTGCGCGCCGCCGGCCACATCCTCGCCTGTCACGACCGCAGCGACGGCGGCCTGCTGGCGTGCGTGGCAGAAATGGCGTTCGCAGGCCACTGCGGCGTGGCGCTTTCTGTGGATGAGGTGCTCGCCGCTACCCCCGCGCAGCAGCCGGGCGAGCGCACGCTGCGCGCGCTGTTCAATGAAGAGCTGGGCATGGTGCTGCAAGTCGCCAACAGCGCGCTGGAAGCGGTGCTTGCCACACTGCAGCGCCACGGGCTGCGCGAGTGCACGCACGCCATTGGCGTGCCGCGCTTTGCTGCCGAAGGCGAAGGCGGCGAGGGCGCGCGCTTTGCCATCTGGCGCGGCGGGCAGGAAATCTTTGCCGCCAGCGTGCAGGAGCTGCAGCAGGCGTGGGACAGCGTGAGTTGGAAGATTGCGCGCGAACGCGTCCAGCGTGCGGCGATCTTTCACGGTCGCGCCCAGCATCACGGCGTCGCGGATGGCGCGTTCGGCGTCGGGCGTGAACTTGTCGGTGGTCTTGCGGAAGATAAGGTCCTTCGCCTGGTAGAACTGCGGGATGGAGGGCCACTGGATCGTGTCGGAAACGGAGAATAAGGCGTTCACATGGATTGGTGAAGAGCAGACTTTTTTGAATAATTGCCCTGCTTCTGACAAAAACACTGAAAACTATTGGAGAGAGGAAACAGACATGAATTATTTAGTTGTAGTAGCACATCCTGATGATGA
>ONTY01000117.1 GCA_900320815.1 uncultured Pseudomonadota bacterium | reverse complement strand
CCCAGGTGTCGGTGGTTTCAAAGCGCGGCACAAAGGCCGCTGGAAACTGCTGCGCCCATCGCTGCCTGGCCAGTGGCAGCAACTGCTCATAGGGCAGCAGCACAACGCTGCGCGCCGGGTGCGCCGCCAGCGCGTGCAGCGTCTGGTGAATGCAGGCCAGCAGGCTGTGCCAGGCGGCGAGGGTGGGATGGGAAGATGGAAACGGCGCGGCGGCGGTGCCCACATCAGGGGCGGGGCTATCGGCAGCGGCGAGAGGGCGGGAAAAGGGGCTTTCTGTCACAATGCCCGCCACTTTATCCACTCTCTATGCCCGCTCTTGCAGCGGGCTTCATTCATATGGCAGACATCAAACACACAAGCGACGCCTCTTTTGAAGCCGACGTGCTGCAGGCCAGCCAGCCCGTGCTCGTTGACTTCTGGGCTGAATGGTGCGGGCCGTGCAAGGCCATCGCCCCCACCGTGGAAGAAATGGCCAAGGAGTTCGATGGCCGCGTGCAGGTGGTGAAAATCAATGTGGACGAAAACCGCGACATCGCCGCCAAGATGGGCATCCGTGGCATCCCCACGCTGATGATGTTCAAGGACGGGCAGCTTGCCGCCACCAAAGTGGGCGCGCTCACGCGCTCACAGCTGAGCAGCTTTATTGAGGAAAGCATCAAAGCCTAAGGCTCTCCCCTCCCCCCCTGGCGCCGCCCCCCACCACAGAGGGCGGCGCTTTTCTTTTGGGCGCTGGTGGATTCGGGCTGCCACGCCGCGCTGCCATAATCGTGCGCTTTGCCGCGAGGCAGCCCCCCGCACAGATGCGGGGCACGCGAGCAGGGCACTGCCCGCCATGTGCGCGAGGCGCGCCACAAGCGCCCTCCCCACGCCAAGTCCCTCCGGCGCCCTCCTCCTTTTTTCCTTCCCCCTTCCCCACACACAGCTTTCTTTTTCAGGCACCCGGCCCTGTGGCGGCGTTTTTGCCGCACGGCGGCGCGCGGCGCCAGCACAGCCATACCGCCATGCACCTCAACGAACTCAAAGTCCTCCACATCTCCGAGCTGCTCAAGCACGCCGAATCGCTTGACATTGACAACGCCTCACGCATGCGCAAGCAGGAACTGATGTTTGCCATTATCAAAAAACGCGCCCGCGCCGGCGAGCAGGTGTTTGCCGACGGTGTGCTTGAGATTTTGCCCGACGGTTTTGGATTTTTGCGCAGCCCGGAGGCCAGCTACACCGCCAGCACCGACGATATTTACATCAGCCCCAGCCAGGTGCGGCGTTTTAATTTGCACACTGGCGACATGATTGAAGGCGAAGTGCGCATTCCAAAAGACGGCGAACGCTATTTCGCCCTCACGCGGCTGGATAAAGTCAACGGCCTGCCGCCGGAGCGCAACAAGCACAAAATCATGTTTGAAAACCTCACGCCGCTGTTTCCGCGTGAACTCATGCGCCTGGAGCGGGAAAACTTCAAAGGTGAGGAAAACATCACCGGTCGCATTATTGACGTGATTGCTCCCATTGGCAAAGGGCAGCGCGCGCTGATTGTGGCGCCGCCCAAAAGCGGCAAAACCGTGATGATGCAAACCATCGCGCACGCCATCGCCACCAATTTTCCGGACAGTCACATGATGGTGCTGCTCGTGGATGAGCGCCCGGAAGAAGTCACCGACATGCAACGCTCGGTGCGCGGCGAAGTCATCGCCTCCACTTTTGACGAGCCAGCCACGCGCCACGTGCATGTGGCGGAAATGGTGATTGAGCGCGCCAAACGCCTCGTTGAGCTGAAACAGGACGTTGTGATATTGCTGGACTCCATCACGCGCCTGGCACGCGCATATAACAACGTCGTGCCCTCCAGCGGCAAAGTGCTCACCGGCGGCGTCGATGCCAATGCGCTGCACCGTCCCAAACGTTTTCTCGGCGCCGCGCGCAATGTGGAAGAAGGTGGCAGCCTCACCATTATTGCCACCGCCTTGATTGACACCGGCAGCCGCATGGACGAGGTGATTTTTGAGGAGTTCAAGGGCACGGGCAACAGCGAAATTCACCTGGACCGGCGCCTGTATGAAAAGCGCGTATTTCCCTCCATTCAACTCAACCGCAGCGGCACGCGGCGCGAAGAGCTGCTGCTCGCGCCCGACGTGCTGCAGAAAATGCGCGCGCTGCGCCAGTTCATCTACAGCATGGATGAAATTGAAGCAATGGAGCGCCTGCTCAAGAGCATGAAAGAAACCAAAACCAACGCCGAGTTTTTTGAAATGATGCGCCGAGGCGGCTGAACAGTCCAGAGCGCACACGTGCACAAAAAACCCCGCACCAGGCGGGGTTTTTTATTCTTGCGCTGCACTTTTTCAAGAGGCACGCATTTTTGCCAGCGTATCCAGCAGCCGCACGATGCGCCCGTGCCCCATTTTGGCGGCCAGGTCGCGCGCCGTATCGCCATTGACATCGCGTGCGCCCACATCCGCCAAGCTGCCCGCCAGCAGCCGCACGGCGCCCTCGTGCCCAAAGTGCGCCGCGTGCATCAGCGCCGTCCAGCCCGTCGCATCCACCGCATCCAGCCGCGCGCCCATGCCAATGAGCAGCCGCATCTTGTCCGTGCGCCCGTGCTCGGCGGCGTACATCAGCCCCGTCATGCCGCCGGCGCCCGGCGCGTCAATATCGGCGCCCGCATCCAGCCAGCGCGCGATTTCCTGGGCATCGCCATTCCTGACGGCCTGGCGTAATTGCTCGTTCAAATCAGGCATTTCCGTATCTCCTCGCCGCCAATGCCCTTGCCAGGCACGCGGCGCAGCGTATTCTAGAGAATCTGACGATTCGTATACTCCATATGACTTCAAGGCATTGCCGGCATATTTCGCCGGCAAACAAGGTATACCAATTATATTGAGGCTCTTTTTTGGGGGACGTACGCGCTCTTAAAATCCGCGCCCCATGAACGCCCCCTTTGACGCCACCCACGCCCTGCACCTGGCCTGCTCCACGCTGGAGATTGAAGCGGCTGCCGTGCAGGCACTCAAAAGCCGCCTTGGCGCGGAGTTTGTGCGCGCCGTGCAGCTTGTGCTTGCCGCCGGCGGGCATGTGGCGGTGATGGGCATGGGCAAGAGCGGGCATGTGGGGCGCAAGCTGGCGGCCACGCTTGCCTCCACGGGCACGCCGGCCATCTTCGTGCATCCGGCAGAGGCCAGCCACGGCGACCTGGGCATGATTCGCCCGCAGGACGTGGTGCTGGCAATTTCCAACAGCGGCGAGAGCGAGGAAATCACGCGCCTGTTGCCGCTCATCAAGCGCCTGGGCGCGCCGCTCATCGCCATGACGGGGCGCGCGGATTCCACGCTGGGGCGCTGCGCCGACGTGCTGCTGGACTCTTCCGTGGAGCGCGAAGCCTGCCCGCTCAACCTCGCCCCCACCGCCAGCACCACGGCGCAGATGGCGCTGGGCGACGCGCTGGCCGTGGCGCTGCTGGACGCGCGCGGCTTCAAGGCGGAAGACTTTGCGCGCTCGCACCCGGGTGGTGCGCTGGGGCGGCGACTGCTCATGCGCGTGCAAGAGCTGATGCGAAGTGGCGAGGCCGTGCCGCGCGTGGCGCCCGAAGCCACGCTGAGCGAACTCATGCGCGAGATGACAAGCAAGGGACTGGGCGCGTCGGCCATTGCCGATGCGGGCGGGCGCGTGCTCGGCATCTTCACCGATGGCGACCTGCGCCGCCTGGTGGAAACCGGCCGCGACCTGCGCCCCCTCACCGCCAGCGCCGTCATGCACCCAAAGCCGCACTGCATCGCGCAAGATGCCCTCGCCGCCGAAGCCGCCGCGCTCATGGAGCAGCGCCGCGTCACCGTGCTGCTGGCCGTGGACGCTGCCGGGCGACTTGTCGGCGCGCTCAACAGCAACGACCTCATGCGCGCCAAAGTCATCTGAGCCTTTGCCCCGCCGCCATGCAATACCGTGTGTATACCCTTCGCCTCCTGGATGCGAATCAATGACCACCCTTCCCTCGCCCGACGCACCCGTCCTCACCTTTGCCCCTGAGCTGCTGCTTGCCGCGCAGGGCATCCGCCTGCTGCTGCTGGACGTGGACGGCGTACTTACCGATGCCAGCCTGCTGTATGGCGAAGACGGCGAAATCCTCAAACGCTTCAACGCCCTGGACGGGCACGGCATCAAGCTGCTCGTGCGCTCCGGCATCCACCCCGTCATCATCAGCGGGCGCGACAGCCCCGCGCTGCGCCGTCGCCTCTCTGACCTGGGCGTGCGATACGCCCTGCTTGGCTGCACCAACAAACTTGGCGCCGCCGAAACCCTCATCGCCCAGCTTGGCCTGACCTGGGCGCACGTGGCGGCGATGGGCGACGACTGGCCCGACCTGCCCCTGCTCGCGCGCGCCGCCCTGCCCTGCACCCCACCGCACGCGCACGCCGAAGCGCTGGCGCTGGCGCGCCACGTCACCCGCGCTGCTGCCGGCGCCGGTGCCGTGCGCGAAGTCTGCGACCTGCTGCTCATGGCCAGTGGGCGCTACGCGCTGCTGTGGCACGAGGCACTCGGCGGAGGTGCCACATGAACGCCGCGCAGCTGCGCCGCCATGCGGTGAACCAACTCTCTGTCTGGCTGCCCGTGCTTGTCATGGCCATCTTTGCCCTGGCCACCTGGTGGCTGGTGCGCAGCGCCCCCAAGCCAGAAGAAGCGCGCATCGAAAAAATCGACGACGGCCACCCCGACTACTTCATGGAGCACTTCGCCATACGCCGCTTTGAGGCCGACGGCGCCCCGCGCGCCACGCTCGCCGGCGAACACGGCGAGCACTACCCCGTCAGCGACACGCTGCGCGTGCGCCAGCCGCGCCTGCTGGCCACCACCCGCATCGGCCTGCTCACCACCGCGCAGGCGCAGCGCAGCCACTCTGACAGCGCCGGCAAAGAAGTCCAGCTCTTTGACAGAGCTGTGGTCATCCGCGAAGCGGGCACCGACAACACTGGCCGCCAGCAGCCGCGCCTGCAATTTCGCGGCGACCACCTGCACGTGTTCGTTGACGAAGACCGCGTGCGCGCCGAAAAACCCGTCGAACTCACTCGCGAGCCAGACATCTTCACCGGCGACCGTCTGGACTACAGCGACAAAACCGGCATCGCCCACCTCAGCGGCCACGTGCACGGCATCCTGCAATCCCAAAGCCTGCGCCAACCATCCCCCGCCACGCCATCAGCGCCCCGGGTGCAATAGCTGCTTTGCACCCAAAGCGCCGGCTGGATGGCGAGGTCTCCATATCTCACCGCAAAATCCATGTTTATTGGAGTATCAATCATATGCCCTTGTATATTGCGGGCAGTGATGTATCGATATGGTGGGTATATGTCTCCTCCTCCCCCGCAGCATCAGGCGGGCGCGCAGGTGCCTGGGAGAGGTGTGCGAATCAGATAATCAAATGCGCCCAGCGCGGCTTTGGCGCCTTCGCCGGCGGCAATCACAATCTGTTTGAAGGGCACGGAAGAACAATCGCCAGCGGCAAAAATACCGGGCGCGCTGCTGGCGCCGCGCTCATTAATCACAATCTCGCCCATGCGATTGCGCTCAACGACGCCGTCCAGCCATTCG
>ONTY01000132.1 GCA_900320815.1 uncultured Pseudomonadota bacterium | reverse complement strand
GCGCAAAGCGGCTGACAAAACCGGCGGCACACAGGGCTAAGCAAAAGCCTCGCGGGCAAGCCTGAAAATCTTGCCCGCGCCCCTTCCAAAACCCCCTCCTACGTGGAGGGGGTTTTTTATGGCGGCATCCGCGCCGCATAAAAAAACAGCGCGCCTGTAGGAGTGCTTCCAAATCTGGCGGGGCAGGGGAGGGCGCTGCTCCAGCAGCATGGCGGCGCTTGCGTTTTGCCCATGCTGCACAGGCGCCCACAAGGGGCGAATCTGTTCAGTTATATAGGGGTATTTATTGGTTGCCCGCTAGTATTGCGGGCAATGACGTATAAATATGAATAGTATTGAGATGGATGCGACGCCTCGCACACTGTGCCGTATTACCCCAGTACGGCGACGGCTTTGACGAGGGCGTGCACGCGCTGCCCTTCGGCCAGGCCAAGCGTAGCGGTGGAGCGGCGCGTGAGGCGCGCGAGCAGCCGCACGCCGCCTGCCACCTCCAGCGCGGCGAGCATCAGAGCCTCGTCCAGTGCGCGCAGTTGCACCACGCTGGCGGGCAGCACGTTGAGCGCGCTGCTGCCCTCTGGCGGTGTGAGGCTGATGGCCACGTCACGCGCGGCCACGCGCAGCCGCAGCCGCTGCCCTGGCGCATACCCTGCCAGTCCGCCTGCGCCCGGCAGGCAGTGCAGCAGCGGCCCACCGCCGGCCAGTTGCACCGTCAGCAGCCCCCACTCGCGCTCGACCGCTGCCACCTCGCCCAGCAGCGCGGCGCTGGCGGCGTCCAGCCGCGCCAGCGGCAAGTCAAGGCGCGTGAGCACCTCGCCCGCCGCGTCGCTGGCCAGCACGCGCCCCGCTTCCATGAGCACGATGTGCTGCGCCAGGCGCGCCACTTCGTCCAGCGCGTGGCTGACGTAGAGGATGGGCAAGGCAAGTTCGCGCTGCAGCCGCTCAAAGTAGGGCAGCAGTTCCGCCTTGCGCGCCTCGTCCAGCGCGGCCAGCGGCTCGTCCATGAGCAGCAGGCGCGGGCTGGCCGCCAGCGCGCGTGCGATGGCCACGCGCTGGCGCTCGCCGCCAGAGAGCTGCGCCGGGCGGCGCGCCAGCAGGTGTCCGATGCCAAGCAGTTCCACTGCCTGCTCCACGGCGATGCGGCGTTCCTGCGGCGCGATGCGGCGACGCCCATAGTCCAGGTTCTGCTGCACGTTTAAATGCGCGAACAGGCTTGCCTCCTGAAACACCATGCCCAGCGCCCTGCGGTGCGTGGGCAGCCACACGCCGGCAGCGTCGTGCTGCCACAGCTGCCCGGCAATTGCGATGCGCCCCGGGCGCGGGCGCGTGAGGCCGGCTGTGGCGCGCAGCAGCGTCGTCTTGCCGCAGCCGGACGCCCCAAAGAGCGCCGTGATGCCGCTGGCGGGCAGTTTCAGGTCAACATCAAGGGAAAAGCTGGTGCCGCGCTGCACCAGCGCGCGCAGCTCCAGCGCATTCGGGTCGGCAGCGGCGGGCAGCGGCGCGGCGGCGCGGCGCGAAAACAGTCCCATCAGCCGCCCTCCCCGGCAGCGCCTGCCGTGCGGCGCGGCTGCAGCCAGTGCAGCGCCAGCAGCACGGCAAAGGAAAACGCCAGCATTCCCCCCGCCAGCCAGTGCGCCTGCGCGTATTCCAGCGCCTCCACGTGGTCATAAATCTGCACCGCGATGGTGCGCGTGCGACCCGGGATGTTGCCGCCAATCATCAGCACCACGCCAAACTCGCCCAGCGTGTGCGCGAAGCCCATCACCGCCCCCGTCAGATAGCCCGGGCGCGCCAGCGGCAGCGCCACGCTCCAGAACGCATCCAGCGGGCTGGCGCGCAGCGTGGCGGCGGCCTCCAGCGGCCTTTGACCGATGGCCTCAAACGCATCTGTGAGCGGCTGCACCACAAAGGGCAGCGAATACAGCAGCGAGCCGACGAGCAGCCCCTTGAAGGAAAACGCCATCAGCCCCCAGCCCAGCGCCTGCGTGAGCCGGCCAATGGGCCCCTGCGCACCCAGCGCCAGCAGCAGATAAAAGCCCAGCACCGAAGGCGGCAGCACCAGCGGCAGCGACACGAGCGCGCGCACCGCCGCGCGCCAGCGCGAAGTGCCGCGCGCCAGCCACCACGCCAGCGGCGAGGCATAGTCATGGCTTGAAATAATTGGGTATAGGATTGTTGCCAGCATAACAAGACGGCTTACAGATATATTGTTGTGCAGTATTTGATATGGAGTCATATACTCTGTCATAGAGTGCGATACTGCCGGTAACTTACGCCGGTAAGCAAGGTATACCCTTGCAATATCGTATCCATCCCTTCGCCCCCGCCGTTGCACCAGCAACGGACAGGGGAATGCGTGTGGAATACGTGTGATGTGAGGCGTTTACTTCACCGCGCAGCCTTTTCATCAGCCTTCACCTCGTAGCCATAGCTGCGCAGCAGCTCATGCGTGCGCGGCGAGCGCAGCAGGGCCATCCAGGCTTTGGCGGCGGGGTTGCTTTCGGCGCGGCGCAGCATCACGGCGTCCTGCACGATGGGGGCGTGGTAGCTGCCCGGCACCTCGCACATGGAGCCGCCCTTGAGCCGCCCGCTGTGCAGCACCTGCGACTTCGCCACAAAGCCCAGGTCCGCATTGCCCGTGGCCACAAAGTTGTGCGTTTGCCCGATGTTTTCGCCCGTGACCACCTTGGGGGTGATGGCCTCCGTCAGCCCCATCGCCTCTAGCGTCTGCATCGCCGCCGCCCCATAGGGTGCCAGCTTCGGATTGGCGATGGCAATCGTGTTGAAGTTGCCGCTCTTGAGCACTGCGCACGCCTGGTCCACCACGCCTTCCCTGGCTGACCACAGCACCAGCCGGCCAATGGCGTAGGTCAAGCGTGTGCCCGGCACCGTCTCACCCTCCTGCTCCAGCCTGGCGGGGCGCTCATCGTCGGCGGAAAGGAACACATCAAATGGCGCCCCGTTTTTGATTTGCGTGTAAAAGCCCCCAGAGGGACCGAATGAGAGTTTTGCTTCGTGCCCGGTGGTTTTATTCAGCACCTCGGCCAGCGCCTTGGCGGGCGCGGTGAAATTCGCCGCCACAGCGACCTGCACCGTTTCAGCGGGCGCAGCCGTGGCACACAGCGCGCCAGCGGCCAAGGCAAGCAGCGGGCGCAGAGAAAAACGACGCATGGTTTCAATCTCCTTTGGAAAAAACGGGAACAGAAAAGGCGCCTGCACACCGCGCTTTTTTCTCGGAACATGCGGCGGCGCTATGGCGCTGACATGGAAACGATTGTAGGCATACGCTGTTCTGTCCAGAGAAAAACGCGCAAACCACGCACAATACCCTCCCTATGGACAGCACAGCACGCCCCCGGCGCCCCGCCCGCGCCGCCTCCCTCCCCAAAGGAACGACGCCGCCGCTCGCCGCCGCCGCCGCTGCCAGCAGCAGCGGCGCCATCTCCGAGAGCGCCTTTGCCGACGAAGCCGCCGAACGCCGCCTGCACATCCTGCGCTGCGTTGCCGCCAGCGGCTCCATCTCGCAGGCCGCGCGCGACGCGGGCATCAGCTACAAAGCCGCCTGGCAAGCCATCCACCGCCTCGGTGAGCAGGCCGGCTGCCCGGTCGTTGCCGCCAGCGTTGGCGGCAGCGGCGGCGGTGGCGCGCGCCTGACGCCAGCGGGCGAGCGCCTGCTGCACGCCGCCGAACTGGTGCAGCGTGCACAGCGCGACGCCATCGCGCACGTCAACGCCCCGCACAGCGCCCCTGCCACCACAGCCCCCACCGCCACCAGTATGCGCAACCACCTGCCCTGCACCGTGCAAGGGCTGCTCAGCGACAGTGCCAACGACCCGCTGGTGCGCGTTGCGCTGGTGCTGCAAGAGGGCCGCGGCGAATTGCTCGCCGACATCACCCGCTCTAGCGCCGAGGCACTTGCGCTGGCCACAGGTCAGCGCGTGCTGGCGCTGTGCAAAGCTGCCGCCGTGCGCGTCGTTGCCGCTCCTCCCGCGCCCATGCCCGAAGGCTGCGCCACCTTGCCGGGCGAGGTGCAGCACATCGCGTGCGGCGTGCGGCGTGACGAAGTGCTGCTCACCGTGGGCAGCGGCGCCTTGCTTGCCGGCTTTGCCACACGCCCGCACACGCTGCACACCGGCGGCAGCGCCCACGCCCTCATCGATGCCAGCTGCGTCGCCATCGCGCTGGCGTAACAAATACTCCCAAATACATCCACAGCCTACGGGCAAAGCAAGCGAGCCAGCTTGGCGCTGGCGCCAGCGCCAAAGCACAAATTTCAACTGGCGAAGGTGAACATGGCCGTCTCTACATACTCTGCATATTCATGCAATAAAGCTCGCGACATATGCGGGCAATCAAGGCATACCAAGCGTATTCAAAAACATTTCCAGGTGTGGTGGCAGGGGCGCTTGCAGCCGCAGCGGCTCGCCCGTGAGCGGGTGCATGAGATCAAGCTGCCAGGCGTGCAGAAACATGCGCTGCAGCCCGCGTGTGCGCAGCGCGTGGTTGGCGGCGAAGTCGCCGTATTTGGCATCGCCGGCGATGGGGCATCCGTGCGCGGCCAGGTGCACGCGAATCTGGTGCGTGCGCCCGGTGTGGATGCTGGCGCACAGCAGCGTGAAGCCGGCATAGCGCCGCTGCACGCGCACGCGGGTGAGGGCGGACAGGGCGCCGGGGGTGCCAGCGGCGGCGGGGGCGACGCGGCGCTCATGCGCGGCGTCTAGATATTTACGCAGTGGTGTATCAATAGTGTGTAGCTTGGCAGGCCAGCTGCCAAGCACCAGTGCCAGGTAGTGTTTTTTTACGCGCCGCTGGCGCCACTGCTCTTGCAGCGCCGTGAGGGCGCTGCGCTTTTTTGCCAGCAGCAGCACGCCGCTGGTCTCCCGGTCCAGCCGGTGCGCGAGTTCCAGAAAGCGCAACGCAGGGCGGGCGCGGCGCGCTTGCTCGATGAGGCCAAAGCTCACGCCCGAGCCGCCGTGCACGGCAACGCCAGCGGGTTTGTTGAGGGCGAGCAGGGCGTCGTCTTCAAAAAGCGGCGCAAAGGCGCGCGGCGGTGCTGCAGCGCCAGCGCCTGCTTCGCGCTGTGCCACGCGCACGGGGGGCAGGCGCACTTGCTCGCCTGCAGCCAGGCGCGTATCCGGGTGCGCGCGCCGCCCGCTGATGCGCACTTGCCCGCTGCGGATAAGGCGGTAGATGTGCCCTTTGGGCACGCCTTTGAGAGTGCGCTGCAAAAAGTTATCGAGCCGCTGGCCGGCGTCGTCCGCGCTGATGGCGATGCGCCGCACGCCGCCGCTGTTTTCTGCGGTTGGATTTTCTGGCACGGCGCGGCACCCTTGCCTTTTTTCTTTCTTTTTATTTGCGCGCCAGCAGCAGCGCCATTTTGAATGGAGCGCCATCGGCGGCGACGCTGTGCAACGCGCCTTTGGCAAAGCGAAATTGCTCGCCGGCGCGAATGGTGTGCCGCACCCCCTCATATTCAATCATGCCCTGACCCTCCAGCGCCAGCACCAGCGCATCGCACGGCGCGCTGTGCGGCGGCAGCGCAGCACCCGCATCCAGCGCCATGAGCGCGAGTTTCACGGCATCGTTGGAGAGCACATCCATATTCACAATGCTGCCGGGCTCCACGGCAAGCAAATCGGCGAGTTTGAACACAGAGCCGGCGGCGAGTAGGGGATTCATCATCACAATCTCCTGGGATGAAAGAAGTTCAAGGTAGACCAGCCCGCCAGCGGTGCACACGCCGCACAGCGTGCCTGCGCGCACCAGCAGCGCCGCACCTGTGTGCACGGCGGCTGCGGTGCCGGCTGGCTCAAAATGTCCGCTGCCGCCCAGCACAACATACAGCGCATCGTCCGGATATGCTTCTGCGCTAATGTCTGTGCCCGCGCCAAGCGAGAAAAAGGTGATTTTGACCGCAGCTTCAATACCGCTGGCCGTTGATATTGTCATACCGGCACGCGGCGGGTGCTGCGTGGCAATTGAAAAAACCTGTCCCATATTTTTCTGGACACCAAAAAAACGCGCCGCTGCGCGGCGTGGTGAACGTATTGTAGCGGTGCCAGTCTGGTTTTTTTCTGGCGGGCGTTGGTGCAGCGCACAAGCCGCGCGCCCAGCCGCCTATAATCCACGCCGCCGCGCGCCGGGCAGCGTCTAAGTGCTTATTGCCAATAGGGTTTTTTCTCCCAGCTGCCGCGCGCAGGCACACGATGCGATGCCCGGGCTGCCGGGGTGCTGGCGCACTGCGCGCACCCCCAGCGCCAAGAGGGCAGAAGACGAACCGGAATACCCCCAAACGGCAGGCCGTGCGCTCCGCCCACCCGCGCCGGGCGCGCGGCCTGCCGCCTTGCTGCACAAGCCCGCACACGTGGCTTTGCCCCTATTGCTCAAAAAGAAATGCACGCAACACCGCTGTTGGTACAGGCACTGTTTTGTTGGCCGTATGCGCCCGGGCGCAGCGTGCCAGCAGTTGCACTGCCAGCGGGCGGCGCATGGCGCGCCGCCATTGCCTGCGGCCTGCATTCCCCGCAGCAGCACCAGTGCAGCGTCCGCTAAGCGCGGGCGCGGTGCACGCATTTTTTCCGCTCGTCTCCTGTCCGCTGGCGCCAGCCTGCCGCAGCGCGCTGCGGCGCCCGCGCCCGTTTTGCCTGTGGCAAGACATACGGTGCGCCAAAAATCAATGCAATGGACGCAAAAAGGAATACGAGCATTATGAAACGGATGCTTATCAACGCCACGCAGCCCGAAGAATGCCGCCTGGCCATCGTCGACGGGCAAAAGCTGCTGGACTATGAAGTGGAAATTGAAGGCCACGAGCAGCGCAAGGGAAATATCTATAAAGCGGTGGTCACGCGCATTGAGCCATCGCTGGAGGCGTGTTTTGTGGATTATGGCGAAGAGCGTCACGGCTTTTTGCCGTTCAAGGAAATCTCGCGCCAATACTTTGCCGAAGGCGTCAATGTGGGTCAGGCAAAAATCAGCGATGCCATTTGCGAAGGGCAGGAATTGCTGGTGCAGGTGGAAAAAGAAGAGCGCGGCAACAAGGGTGCGGCGCTGACCACCTTCATCAGCCTCGCGGGGCGCTACGTCGTGCTCATGCCCAACAACCCGCGCGGCGGCGGCGTCTCGCGCCGCATCGAGGGCGAAGAGCGCGCCGAACTGAAAGAATTGATGGACCAGCTCGACTACCCCAAGGGCATGTCCATCATCGCGCGCACTGCCGGCATCGGGCGCAGCAGCGCCGAGCTGCAGTGGGACCTGAACTACCTGCTCAAGCTCTGGGGCGCCATTGAGGAGGCGGCTGCCGCCCCGGGGCCGATGCTCATCTACCCCGAGAGCAACCTCGTCATCCGCGCCATGCGCGACTACTTCAACGCCGACATCGGCGAAATCCTCATTGACACCGACGACATGCACGAGCAGGCGCAGCAGTTCATGAGCCGCGTC
>ONTY01000014.1 GCA_900320815.1 uncultured Pseudomonadota bacterium | reverse complement strand
TGCTCGCTGTCACCTTTACCAACAAAGCGGCGCGAGAAATGCTCACGCGCCTTGGCGCCATGCTGCCACTGAATATGCGCGGCATGTGGGTGGGCACATTCCACGGCCTTTGCAACCGGTTTTTGCGCACGCATTGGCGCGTGGCAAACCTGCCGCAGGGTTTCCAGATTCTGGATACCGCTGACCAGCTGGCCGCCATCCGCCGCGTGTGCAAAGATTTTGGCGTGGACAGCGAACGCTATCCGCCCAAACAATTGCAGTGGTTTATCAACGGCTGCAAGGAAGAGGGGTTGCGTCCGTCCGATGTGGCGGTGCGCGACCCGGATGGGGTCAAAAAAGTCGAGATTTACCAGCTGTATGAGCAGCAGTGCCAGCGCGAGGGCGTGGCCGATTTTGGCGAGTTGATGCTGCGCTGCTACGAGGTGCTGCGCGACCATGAAGATTTGCGCGCGCATTACCGGCGGCGCTTCCGCTATATCCTGGTGGACGAGTTTCAGGACACCAATCGACTGCAGTATGAATGGCTCAAAATCATTGCCGGCCTGCCGGGCGCGGGCGGCGGCGCCATTATGGCCGTGGGTGATGATGACCAGAGCATTTACGCTTTTCGCGGCGCGCGTGTGGGCAATATGGCCGACTTCATGCGTGAATATCACGTTGCCGAGCCGATACGGCTGGAAGAAAACTACCGCAGTTTCAGCCATATCCTCAACGCCGCCAACGCCCTTATTGCCCACAACGCCAACCGCCTGGGCAAAAACCTGCGCACCGCGCGCGGCGTGGGCGAGAAGCTGCGCGTGTATGAAGCCGCTGACCACATGGCAGAAGCCGAATGGGTGCTGCAGGAAATCCGCCACCTGAAACGCGAGGGCATGGCGCGGCATGAAATGGCGATTTTGTACCGCAGCAACGCGCAAAGCCGCGTGTTTGAAACGGCGCTGTATGCGGCGGGCATTCCGTACCGCGTGTATGGGGGATTGCGCTTTTTTGAGCGCGCCGAAATCAAGAATGCACTCGCCTGGCTGCGGCTGCTGGAAAATCCGCATGACGACACCAGTTTTTTGCGCGTGGTCAATTTTCCGCCGCGCGGCATTGGTGCGCGCACCATTGAGCAATTGCAGGCTGCCGCGCACGCGGCGCGCTGCCCGCTGGCGGCGGTGTGCACCAGTATCAGCGGGCGCAGTGGCGCGCGGCTGACGGCATTTTTGGCGCAGCTTGATGTGATGCGTGAACAGGCGCGCGGAAAACCGCTGGGCGAAGTGATTGATATGACGCTGGAAGCCAGCGGCATGCGCGCGCATTACAAAGGGGAAAAAGACGGCAGTGAGCGGCTGGAAAATCTGGATGAGCTGCTCAATGCGGCAGAAAGTTTTGCCGCGCAGGAGGGTTTTTATCCTGACGCCCCGGCGCTGGGCAATGCGCCACTGCCGCCGCTGCTGCCACGCGCGGCGGGGGCAGCAGCGGCGCCATCGCTGCTGGATGCACTGCTGCCTGGCGTGCCGCAACCCGATGCGGGGATAGAAGCCGCCGAAGTGCTGGAAGGCGGCGGCACGCTGGCGGCGTTTTTGGCGCACGCGGCGCTGGAAGCGGGCGAGCAGGCGCAGGCGGGGCAGGACGCCGTGCAACTGATGAGCGTGCACGCGAGCAAGGGGCTGGAGTTTGACGCGGTGTTTATCACCGGGCTGGAAGAAGGGCTGTTTCCGCACGAAAACAGTATGGACATCGCCGACGGCCTGGAAGAAGAGCGCCGCCTGATGTATGTGGCCATTACCCGTGCGCGTGCGCGCCTGTATTTGAGCTGCGCACAGGCGCGCATGTTGCACGGGCGCGTTCGCTACAACGTGCGCAGCCGTTTTCTGGATGAATTGCCCGATGAGGCGCTGCACTGGATTTCTGCACGCGCGGCGAAGAGCGGCGCAAAAAGTGTGGAGGAAAAATCTCAAGAAAATATGCCGGAAAATGCCGGAAAGGCGCTGCTGCCTGGCAGCGTGGTGGGGCAGCACGTGTTTCATCCCAAGTTTGGTGAAGGGCGTGTGCTGGCCGTGCAAGGGCAGGGCGAGGATGCCAAGGTGCAGGTGCGTTTTGTGCGCCACGGCACAAAATGGCTGCTGCTGACCAAGGCACGCTTGACGCTGATTGAAATTGGGGACAACGGCTAAGCCGCTGGAATCACAATACTCACTATCTTTGTTCCTGGTTGCCCACATGTTTTGCGGGCAATGCAATAATACCCGTCACTATGACAGAAAACAGAGCAATCGAGCACGATGTTTTCGCCAATTGGCTGCCAGAGGCTGCGCGGTTGCGTGCATATGGTTTTCAGGAAAAGTGCGGCGCGCTGGTGTATGAAGCGGCTCTGCCGGAGCCGCATTTGAGCATCAATGTTGTCTGTGATACAGCCTCAGCTCAGTGGCGCGTGCGGATATTTGATACCGATATGGGGGAGGAATATACCAACCACAGGCTGGAGGCTGCGGCGGGGTTCAATGCCAGCTTGCGCCAGCACTGCACCGACGTGTTGCTGGATATTCGCGCCAGGTGCTGTGAAAACCAGTATTTTGCCTCGCCGCAGGCGCGACGTATGCACAGCTATATTAAAGAAACCTGTGGCAGCACGCCAGAGTTTCTTTGGCCACGCTTTCCAGGCTATGCCGCGTACCGCCGCGCGGACAATAAAAAATGGTTTGCCGTCATACTCAATGTGCCGCGCACCAAAGTGGACGGTGCAGCCGCTGCGAATGCGGGGGAGGTGGAAATACTCAATATCAAGGCTGGCGCGTATGGCGTGGAGGCGCTACTGGCGCGGCGCGGCATCTATCCCGCTTGGCACATGAGCAAAAAGCATTGGGTGTCCATCATTTTCGATGAAACGCTGCCCGATGCAGATATTGCCGCACTGATTGCTGGCAGCTATGCCAGCGTTGCAGCGAAACGGGTAAAAAAAAGCTGATACTCCACAGGATGATGCTGCCTTGCCCGCTATTCTTGCCGGCGATAGAAGGATACCAACGGATGTTTCTCTTCATTTGTCCGTATTTTTTTGTAGTCATCGAAGCATATTTCCGCACTCTATGGCAAAGCAAAAAAGCATGACCGCCCGCTGCGTGATGGTGCTGGGCACGAGCAGTGGCGCGGGCAAGAGCTGGCTGGCCGCCGCTTTGTGCCGCTGGTGGGCGAATGCGGGCTTGTGCGTGCGCCCGTTCAAGGCGCAGAACATGAGCAACAACGCGCGCGTGGCGCCGGCGCCGGGCGGCGGCTGGGGCGAGATGGGCGCGGCGCAGTACTTTCAGGCGCTGGCGGCGCGCTGCGCGCCCGATGTGCGCATGAACCCGGTGCTGCTCAAACCCGAGGCGGATACGCGCAGCCAGGTGGTGCTGATGGGGCAGGTGAATGCGGCGCTGACGGCGCTGCCGTGGGCGCAGCGCGGCGCGCACTGCTGGCCGCACATCCAGCGCGCGCTGGATGAGTTGCGCGCCGAGTGCGATGTGCTGGTGATTGAGGGCGCGGGCTCGCCGGCGGAAATCAACCTCATGCCGCGCGACGTGGTGAACCTGCGCGTGGCGCGGCACGCGCAGGCGCGCTGCCTGCTGGTGGCGGACATTGACCGCGGCGGCGCGTTCGCGCACCTCTACGGCACTTGGGCGCTGCTGCCGCCGGCTGACCGCGCGCTGCTGGTGGGCTTTGTGCTCAACAAGTTCCGGGGAGATGCCGCGCTGCTCGCGCCCGCGCCGCAGCGCCTGCACGAGATGACGGGCGTGCCCGTGCTGGCGACGCTGCCCATGCTGCGCGCGCACGGCCTGCCGGAGGAGGACGGCGTGTTTGACGCAGCGCCCTGCGTGCCGGACGCTGCGGGCGGCGCGCCGCTGCGCGTGGCCATCGTCGGCTGGCCGCACATCAGCAATCTGGACGAGTTTCAGCCGCTCAAAAGCTGCGTGCACCTCACCTGGGCGCGCGATGCTGCGGCGCTTGCGGCGGCGGACATCATCATCTTGCCCGGCAGCAAGGCGGTGGCCGCCGATGTGGCCTGGCTGCGCGCGCAGGGTATGGATGCGGCGCTTGCTGCCCACGCGGCGCGCGGCGCGCGCGTGCTGGGCATTTGCGGCGGCGCGCAGGCGCTGGGCGCCGTGCTGGATGACCCGCATGGCGTGGAGGGCGGTGGCGTGCCGCACTGTGTGCCCGGCCTTGAATTGCTGGCGCTGCACACCACGCTGGCGCCGGAAAAGCGCGTGCAGCCCGGGCGCTGGCGGCTGCGCGAAGTGCGCGCGCTGTGGAGTGCGCTGGCAGACGTGGACGTGCAGGGCTACGAAATCCGCGCAGGGCGCACCGCGCCCACTGATGAGAGCGCCGTGCACACCCTGCTGCCCGGGCTGGCGTGGCAAAACGCTGCGGGCAATGTGCTGGGGCTTTCCATGCACGGCCTGTTTGAAAACGCCGCCGCGTTGCGCGCTCTGTTTGGCGCGCAGGCGCCGTCGTTGGATGCGGCGCTGGATTCATTGGCTGCTGTGGTGGGCGAGGCGTTTGGCGACGCTGCCCTGCAGCGGCTGATTTCATAGGGGCATGTCTTTGGTGCCGCTAAATGAGTTGATGCGCAAAAAACACGTTCCTCGCCCTCGCGTGCCGCGAAGCGGTTCGGCAGAGAGAGGGGGGCAGCGGCGACATCCACAAGACAATACTCATGTTTAATGCATCACACTGCCGGCTTACGAAGCCGGCGACAACGCCATACCCATGCAATAATCCTCGACTCCTTTCCCCCGTCCGCGCGGCGGGGGCGAGAGGAAACACAGTTCCAGCATCATTTCCGAAAGTTTTTTCACACGCCCACCATCGCGCCCATGATGCGCGCGCTTTCCTTGTTCGCGCTCCGCACGCTCTCCATGTCCCGGCCTGACTTGTCTTCGCAACGCCTCTGGCGCACGCCGCTGCTGCTGCAGCCGGCGTGGGCGCGGCTGTTGCTGGCGGCGGTGCTGGGCGGGGCGCTGGTGGCGCTGTGGCGCTGGGCGGTGGCGATATGACGCAGGCCACTCAAATGCTCATCCGCCTGCACGATGTGACGCTGGGCTATGGCGGGCATCCGGCGGTGCATCACCTCTCTGGGGCAATCGCAGCGGGCGCGCGGCTGGCGGTGATTGGCCCAAACGGGGCGGGCAAGTCCACGCTGCTGGGGGCGCTGGCAGGGCTGCTGCGCCCGCTGGGTGGGCGCATTGAGATGCCCGCCGGCGTGCGCGTGGCCTACCTGCCGCAGCAGGCGACGCTCGAGCGCAGCTTTCCCGCCGATGTGGGCGAGTTTGCGGCGATGGGGCTGTGGCGCGAGTGCGGCGCGCTCGGCGGGCTGGACGCGGCGCAGCGCGCGCGCGTGCAGGGCGCGCTGGAGGCGGTCGGCTTGCAGGGCTGGGCGCGGCAGCCGCTGGAGGCGCTCTCGGGCGGGCAGCTGCAGCGCGTGCTGTTTGCGCGCCTGCTGCTGCAGAACGCCGATGTGCTGCTGCTCGATGAGCCGTTCACGGGCATTGACGAGCGCACCAGCGCCGAGCTGCTGGCGCTGCTGCAGAGCTGGGCGGCGCAGGGCAAGACGCTGCTGGCGGTGCTGCACGATGCGCGGCAGGTGCGCGCGGCGTTTGACGAGGCGCTGCTGCTGGCGCGCGAGCCGCTGGCGTGGGGGCCAGCCGAGGAGGTGCTGGGCATTGCCGCGCAGCACCAGCTTGCGATGCCGGCGGCCTTTGACCCGCACGCGCCGCTGTGCGCGCATGGGGAGGGGCGCTGACGATGGAGGCGCTGCTTGCCCTGCTCTCGCCGCTGGCCGAGTTCGGCTTCATGCGCCGCGCGCTGGCGGGGTGCGTGGCGCTGTCGCTGGGTTGCGCGCCGGTGGGCGTGTTTTTGCTGCTGCGCCGCATGAGCCTGACGGGCGACGCGATGGCGCACGCCGTGCTGCCGGGCGCGGCCATCGGCTATCTGCTCGCGGGCCTGTCGCTGCCGGCGATGACGGCAGGCGGCGTGGCCGCTGGCCTGCTCGTGGCAGCGGCCTCAGGGCTGGCGGCGCGTGCCACGGCGCTGCATGAAGATGCGTCGCTGGCCGCCTTCTATCTCATCTCGCTGGCGCTGGGCGTGCTCATCATCAGCGTGCGCGGCTCCAGCGTGGATCTGCTGCATGTGCTCTTTGGCACCGTGCTGGCGCTCAACGACGCCACGCTGGCGCTGCTGGTAGGCGTGGCGCTGCTGACGATGGCAACGCTGGCGCTGCTGTATCGCCCGCTGGTGCTCGAGTGCCTGGACGCGCAATTCCTGCGCAGCGCCGGTGGCAGCGCAGCCAGTGCGCTGGCGCACTACGGGCTGCTGGGGCTGATGGTGTGCAACCTGGTGGCGGGCTTTCACGCGCTGGGCACACTCATGGCCGTGGGCATCATGGTGCTGCCGGCGGCCACCGCGCGCCTGTGGGTGCGGCGCGTGAGCGCGCTCATGGCGCTGGCCACGCTGCTGGCGCTGGCCGGCTGCCTGGCCGGACTGCTCGCCTCCTGGCACCTGGACTGGCCCGCCAGCCCCGCCATTGTGTTGGCGCTTGGTGCGGCATACACCTTCTCTTTGCTGGCGGGGCGAGATGGGCTGCTGCGCCCCAGATTGCGCGCCGCGCGGCATTTACAGCGGTGAGGCGCTTCGCTTATAATTCAAAGCCCCTTCTTTTTTCGCCATGAAACAAAATTTCAAAATAAATGTAAGACATATTTTGCCTGCGCTGATTTTTCTCGCATTCACCTTCGTCTTTATCAACACTGCCTGGCCGAAACCGCGCTTGACCTCGCCATCATAAAAAAGCGCAACGATATTATCATGGCGCTAAAAAATCCCGTTTGACAAAATCTTAAAGATGTACTCTTTGCAGATGAACTTCACTCGCCTCCTCGCCGCCCTTGCGCTGGTTTTTCCCCTGTTGGCTGCCGCTGCCGAGCCGCTGCCTGTGGTGGCGAGTTTCAGCATCCTGGGCGATATGGTGCGCGAGGTGGGCGGCAGCCGTGTGGCGGTGCACACGCTGGTGGGCGCGGGGGAGGACGGGCACATGTTCCAGCCCACGCCGGCGGCGGCGCGCCGCGTGGCGGCAGCACGGCTGGTGGTGGTGAATGGCCTGGGGTTTGAGGGCTGGATGGAGCGGCTGGTGCAGGCTGCCGGTTACAAAGGCGCGCTGCTGGTGGCGGGCGAAGGCATTGTGCCCATCATCAAGGGTGGCGAGAGCGATCCGCACGCCTGGCTGGGGGTGCCGGAAGCGATTGGCTACGTTGCCCGTATCGCTGACGGGTTGTGCGGTGCAGACGCGGCAGGCTGCGAGGACTACCGCGCACGCGCTGCCGCATATACGGCGCGGCTGCAGGCGCTGGATGCCGAGATTCGCGCTGCCTGGAATGCAGTGCCGCAAGAGCGGCGCCAGGCCGTTATCGCGCATGACAATTTCAGCTACTACGGGCGCGCGTATGGCGTGCGCTTTTTCGCCGTCCAAGGCGCTGATGGCGAAAGCGAGCCCTCGGCGCGCGAGATGGCGGCGCTGGTGCGGCGCGTGCGCGAGAGTGACATCACGGCGCTGCTGGCGGAGCCGCTGGCCAGCCGCCGACTGATTGAGCAGATTGCGCGCGAGACGGGGCGCGCCGTGCGCGGGGTGGTGTGGGCCGAGGCGCTGTCACCAGCGGACGGCCCGGCGGCCAGCTACGAGGCGTTGATGCGCCACAACACGCGCGCTCTGGTGGAGGCGGTACAAGGTCGCATTGCTTCGCAAGATACCAAATGATTGTTTGCTCTGTTTCCCTTATACTTTGCTGGCAATAAAGGTATACCTATTGAGTTGCTCAACTTGGAGCACTTGAAGCTATTGTGTACGTTGCTCGTGCGCTACATTGTTGGCATGGCATAAACGTAGGGTGGAAAATTGGTATAGAATGCGCAGCTTCACCGCTTTTCGGGGGTATAGCTCAGCTGGGAGAGCGCTTGCATGGCATGCAAGAGGTCAGCGGTTCGATCCCGCTTACCTCCACCAAAAGCAAAGAAAGACCCTATCGTCTAGAGGCCTAGGACATCACCCTTTCACGGTGAGTACCGGGGTTCGAATCCCCGTAGGGTCGCCAGCTTTAATGGCGCGGAGTGGTAGTTCAGATGGTTAGAATACCGGCCTGTCACGCCGGGGGTCGCGGGTTCGAGCCCCGTCCACTCCGCCAACATATATTATTGGGAATGGCAGAGAAGCCACCCGCCAAAAAATAAGCCCGCCAGTGAAGCGGGCTTTTTTATTCATTCCCTCTCCACCTCCACACAACTATCTGCCATATGGGAATCTACCGCTGCACACACTGTGGGCATATTCAGGAAGTCCCCGTAGACGCTGCCGGACGCCCCTCACTCAAAACCACGTGCGCCCAATGTGGTCAAAGCACCATTGTTCATGACGCCGCCACCCTGCTGCGCCACGTCCTGAAACTCTGCGCGGCGCAAAGCAAGGAACTCGAGGAACTCAAAGCCGCGCAAACAGCAAACAGCAAACAGCAAAACAGCAGCATCAGAAAAAGCTGCTGCCGCAACGCAAAAAACTCCCAACCTCACCCGCCTGGATCTGCATACCACCAGCGCCCTGGCCACCGCAGCGCAACACCAGCCTTTGCAAAGCTGGTTTGAAAAACACGGCATCAAAGCCATGTTCAATGCCACCAACGTTGACATGAGCGGCTATTTTGACGAAGCCGCCGAAGTCATTGGCAGCAACTTTCAGCTTATGGCGCCTGTCATGGCACACATCCGCCGCACCATACAGCGCGGCGGCTCTGGCATGCAAATCCGGTTGCAAACCTATGAACAGAAAGACGCGCAACGTATTCAGAACATCTGCCGGCAACTCAAGGAGTGGACATTTTTCTCCAATTGCAGCTACAAAAAGCAGGACAAAACGCTGCATTTGGGTTTTCAAGTCGCCACCGCTGCGCGCCAATTCATGTCCGGCGGCTGGCTGGAGTGGTTTGCGCTTGGTATAGTCCTTTCAGAACTCAGGAAAAAGCAGGGCAGCAGCAACCGCTGCAGTTTTTCCATCGCACGCGGCCTCACACTGCAATACGACAGCGGTCACAAAAATGAACTGGACGTGGCTGCGCTGTACGGGGAAAAACTTTTCACCATTGAGTGCAAAAGTGGTGAGTTTCGCGGCGATATTGAAAAAATGCAGAGCCTGGCACGCCGCCTGAGCTTGCCCAAGGAGCGTTTCATCGTCCTTGCCGCCGACCTTGATGAAGAGCAGACCAAGGCGCTTGGCGCCATGTATCCGCTGCATTTCACCACCTTGCCGCAGTTGCGCGAGCGCATTGCTGCGCTGCTATCCATGTAGTGGCGAGGCGCCGTTGCGTGCTGCGATTCGTAACGGCAGCAGCGATGGTATGCACATACCAATATACCCAGCTATTTAGCACAGCATTACCGTCATATCTTGCTGGTAAACAAAGGTATACCATCTCAAATACTGCTGCTGCCCGGAGTGCCTGCGCCCGGCTACATTCGCCCGCTTCGCTTTTCTTCAACCTTCACCAAAAGCACGACACACCATGAACATTGAAGTGCGCGATGTGCCGCCACGCGCCGTCTGGGCGCTGGAGCAGGCGGGCGTGCATCCGCTGCTGGCGCGCCTGTATGCGGCGCGGGGCGTGGTCTCGCCAGCGGCGCTGGATGAGGCGCTGACCCATCTGCTGCGTCCCGATGCCCTCAAAGGCGCACGCGAAGCGGCGCAATTGTTGGCCGCCGCGATTGCCGAAGATGCCCCCATCTGCATCGTGGCCGATTACGACTGCGACGGCGCCACGGCGTGTGCCGTGGGGCTGCGCGGGCTGCGCGCACTCGGCGCCCGGCACGTGAGCTACCTCGTGCCCCACCGCGTGGAAGACGGCTACGGCCTCTCGCCCTCCTTGGCCGAGCGCGCCGCCGCCAGCGGGGCGCGCGTGCTCATCACCGTAGACAACGGCATCGCCAGCACAGCGGGGGTGGCGCGCGCCAAAGAGCTTGGACTGCGCGTGCTGGTCACAGACCACCATCTGCCGGGTGAAGATCTGCCTGCCGCCGACGTCATCGTCAACCCCAACCAGCCCGGCTGTGCGTTTGCAAGCAAGGCGCTGGCGGGCGTGGGCGTGATGTTTTACGTGCTGCTGGCGCTGCGTGCCCTGCTGCGCGAGCGTGGGCAGGCGGCGCAACCCAGGCTCGACACCCTGCTGCCCCTCGTCGCCCTGGGCACCGTGGCCGACGTGGTGCCGCTGGACGAGAACAACCGCCGCCTCGTCGCCCAAGGGCTGCGGCGCGTGCGCGCCGGGCACATGCCCGCCGGCATATCCGCGCTCTTTGCCGCTGCCGGGCGGCGGGCGCAGCGGGCGTCGTGCTTTGACTTTGGCTTTGCGCTGGGGCCGCGCATCAACGCCGCCGGGCGCCTGGCGGACATGACCATTGGCATAGAACTTTTGACCACAGACGAGGCCGCCCGCGCGCAGGAACTCGCCAGCCAGCTTGACGCCATCAACCGCCAGCGCCGCAGCATTGAGGGCGACATGCGCGAGCAGGCGCTGGCGCAGCTCGACGCGCTGCTCCCCCCAGACGCTGCGCCGCCCGCTGCCATCGCCGTCTACCACCCAGAGTTTCACGAAGGCGTGGCGGGCATCGTCGCCTCGCGCCTCAAAGACCGGCTGCACCGTCCTGCGTTCGTCTTTGCGCCCAGCGGCGCCGCCGGCAGCGAGGGCGAACTCAAAGGCTCCGGGCGCTCCATTGAAGGCTTTCACCTGGATGGCTGCCGGCTGCACCCTGGTCGCCAGCCGCTTTGACGACTTTGCCGCCGCTTTTCAGGCCGTCGCTGCCGAGCAGCTTGACGCCGCCACCCTCGCGCGCCGTCTGCGCACCGACGGCGCGCTGTCTGCCCAATGGCTGCGCGCCGACATTGCCGAGATGCTGCAGTCCGCTGTCTGGGGGCAGGGCTTTCCCGCGCCCGTATTCAGTCAGGAAGTGGACATCATCAGCCAGCGCCCTGTGGGCGAGGGCAAACACCTTGCGCTGCGCCTGCGCTGCGACGGGCAGGAGGTGGGCGGCATCTGGTTTGGCCGCAGCCAGCCGCTGCCCGCACGCGCGCTGCTGGCGTTTCGCCTGGACGCCGACGAATGGCAGGGCGCGCGCCGCGTGAGCCTCATGGTGCAGGGAATGCAGGAATAAATACTCCGCTTTCTTACGCCTTTTTACCGGCTTATCTTGCCGGCAGGCAAGCAATACCCATCGCAATCTATGCGAAAACTCGCCGTCACCCTCCTCGCACTTTCACTGCTCCTGCTCGGCGGCGCGCAGTTTCTTGCCATCCGCTCCTCCCGCCCGGCTCCAAGGAGAGTCATCATGCCGCCCCTGTCCTTTACTCACTACGCTGCCATGCACTCCGGCTACCGCGACGCGGACGGCGCGCGCATGAGCGCCTTTTTGCAATGCTGGAAGGAACAAACCCTGCAATGGGCGCGCGCCAACGGCAAACAGGACGCCGTCGCCGCGCTGGCCGGGCGCTACACAACAGACGACGCCCTCGACGCCCTCCCGCCCTCGGCGCAAAACTTCTGGCGCGCAGCGAGCCGCGTGGACTGGCTCAGTATTTACGATATTGAGAATATCGGTGAAGAATGGGAACGGCGCCTTTGGCTGCCCTCGCGCATCAAACCATTCAAAGAGTTTGACCCCGGCTGGCTGGACATACTGCGCGAAGATTTTTCAGACTCACCCGACGAGCAATACTACCAATACAACACCACCCAAAGCTGGGCAGAGCGCCTCTCCGATTTTGAAAACCTGCTCGTGTACAGCGATGAAGACGTGAGCGTGGTCAACGGCGAAATCTGCGGTGAACAATCGCTGGACGGCGAGCGCCAGTTCAAATCCTACGACTCGCACCGTGGGCAAAGCCGCTACAAATCCTTCGCACACCTGCTCGCTACCTTTTATTTGACGGAATATCAGCAGGTGCACGGGCGCGACCGCTCCCTGGGGCATATTTACCATTTTCGTGGCGACTGGGCCAAAACCTGTATCCCCCTGCTTTTTGATGCCGATGAAATCGCCAGCTGGCAAGCCGGGCGCCTGCCCGCCTCCGGCTTGGGTGAGCTTGGGTGAGATTGAGGAATAAGGGGGGGGAGAAACTGCGGCAAAAAGTGTGTCAAGGGCGGGGGAAGCTGATTCGCCCCCGAAGTGTTCCTACACTGCCGCCCTATGCCAGAGCAACACATGCAAACCTACATCGTCGGTGGCGCGGTGCGCGATGCACTGCTGGGGCAGCCGATGGCAGACCGCGACTGGGTCGTCGTCGGCAGCACGCCAGAGCAGCTGCTGGCCGCCGGCTACACCCCTGTGGGGCGCGATTTCCCCGTGTTCCTGCACCCCACAACGCACGAGGAATATGCGCTGGCGCGCACCGAGCGCAAGAGTGGGCGCGGGTATCGTGGCTTTCAGGTGTGGGCGCATCCGTCGGTGACGCTCACGCAGGACCTGGCGCGGCGCGATTTGACGATGAACGCCATCGCTGCGCCGCCGGGCTGGGACGGCAGCAGTGAGGCCGCCCTCATTGACCCCTTTGGCGGCGTGCGCGATGTGCGCGCGGGCGTGCTGCGGCACGTCAGCGCCGCCTTTGTAGAAGACCCGGTGCGCGTGCTGCGGCTGGCGCGCTTTGCGGCGCGCTACCCCACCTTTCGCGTTGCCGATGAAACCATGCAGCTGTGCCGCCAGATGGTGCGCGCGGGCGAGCTTGACCACCTCGTGCCCGAGCGCGTGTGGCAGGAGTTGGCAGGCGCGCTGATGCAGCCCGCGCCGCAGCGCGCGTTTGAGGTGCTGCGCGCGTGCGGCGCGCTGGCCGTGCTGCTGCCGGAGCTGGACGCGCTCTGGGGCGTGCCGCAGCGCGCTGAGTGGCACCCGGAAATTGACTGCGGCGCGCACACCATGCTGGCGCTGGGCGTGGCGGTGCGCCTTGGCGCCAGCCTGCCCGTGCGCTGGGCGAGTCTGCTGCACGATGTGGGCAAGGGCACCACAGCGTCGGAGATGCTGCCGCGCCACCACGGGCACGAAGCGCGCAGCGCGGCGCTGGTGCCCGCCATCAACGCGCGGCTGCGCGTGCCCGGCGAGAGCGCGCAACTTGCCGAGGTCACGGCGCGCGTGCACGGGCGCATCCACCGCAGCGGCGAACTGGACGCCGCCGCCACGCTGCGCCTGCTGCTGGCGTGCGATGCACTGCGCCGCCCTGCGCGCTTTGCCGAGGTGCTGCTGGCCTGCGAATGCGACAAGCGCGGCAGACAGGGGCACGAAGACGATTCATACCCACCGCGTGAACGTCTGCTTGCCGCGCTGAAATGTTTGCAGCGCGTGAATACTGCCAGCATTGCTGCCGCCACGCGCACGCGCTGCGCCGCCGAGGGGCGCCTGAAAACTGTGGGCGAATCTGTGGCCGCCGCCATTTACCAAGCGCGCGTTGCGGCGCTGCGCGCCTGGCTGCGGGACTCCGGTGAAGAGAAGGGTATTGCCTGATTGCCAGCGTAAATTGCGGGTAATGGACGACATTGGTGATGGGTATATTGCATTCAGAAAGAACCGGAAAACACTGCAATGGACGAAAAAACCGTTCTCGCACTGCTGAATGTCAAACGCGAAATGGGCGCCGAGTTTTTACGCAACGCGCCGCGCGTAGCGGCATTTCTGACCGATTTTCTGCCCGCGCATCCGGGTGAGCGTCAATATGGCGAGCGGCATGTGCTGGTGCGGCTTTTGAAAGCGGGCGTGCCGCAGCAATTGGCTGTGCACACGGCACCCAGCGACGCAGAGTTTGCCGCACTCGCCGCGCGCTGGGCAGCCGCTTTTTTTCTGGATGAACAGATTACACACCAGGCGCTGCGCATCTGGCATTTTGCCGTTCACGCCCGCGCCGGGGCTGCTGCCGATATGCCCCGCATTCTCGGCCCGGTGTTTGGCGCTGCGCCACAAACCACACCACCGGCGCCACAAAAAAACCACAAAAACCATCCAAAACACCAACGCCACAAACACAGCCCTACGCCTTTGCCGAACTGGAAGAAAAACTGCGTGCCGCCACGCAGCAGGGCAGCCTGGCGCAGGTGCAGCGCCTCTTGAGTGCCTACACTGGTGCGCGCGAGCAGTTATTCATCGTCCCGGCGCTCAACGAAGCCGCCAGCGGCGGCTATGCCGAAATTGCCCGGCTTTTGCTCTCGTTGGTCACAAATATTCGGGTCAAAAACGCGCACTGCTGGTCCTCGCTGCTGCTGGCTGCTGAATATGGGCACGCTGATATTGCCAGTCTCATGCTTGAGTGCCTGGACGCCAGCGCAGACTCCGGCACTGAAAAGCGCATATTGGGGCAAGCGGCGCTGCGCATTGCCAGAAAAGGGCGCGCTGAAATTGTCCGCCTCCTGCTTGCCGCCGGCGTCCGCGCCGCCGGCGCGCGGGGCGGGAAAAGCACGTAACGTCTTTTTTATCCAGCATTTCGGGCAGCATCAAATTCAGCCTTTATTTCTTCCCGCGTCATTTCAGAAATACCAATATCGGCTGCTGCTGAATGCTGCCGGCGTGCGTTGCGCGCTGCCTCGTTACCGCCATTTGCTGTCGCTGGCCCGCTGCACCACCGCCATGCGGGCACTGTGCGCCGCGCGGTAGTGCCCACCCCTTCTTTATACCCACCTTTATAAGCACTCATCACCGGCTTCTTTCGCCTGCAAGCAAACGATACCAAGGGAGTGCAGATTTTTCTTCTGCGGCGGCAGGGCACTTGGGTGGCGATGAATAATCGCGCCCGCTATGCCTATTCCCTCTTCCTCTTCCTCTTCATCCACTCTTCCTCCCCTGCTGCCACTGGGCGAAAAACTCGGCGCGCCGTTCAGCGCGATAGTGCCCAGGCTGGCCGATGCGCTGCGCCCGCCCGACTGGCTCACCGATGAGCTGCGCAACCGCCTGGTGCTGGCGCTCAACCATGTGCTGACGCAAAACGCCGAGGCCACCGCGCGCCTGGCGCCGCTGGCCGGGCGCGTGGCCAGGCTGCAGTGGCGCACAGTGGCGCTGCAGCTGCGCGCCACGCCCGCCGGGCTGTGCGAAGCGGCGCCCGACGCTGCACCTGACCTGACGGTGACGCTGGCGGGCGAGGCGGCGCTGGACTTCGCCAAAGGTGTGCTGCGGCGTGAAAAGGCTGCCCAGCACGAAAAACCCGCTGTGCGCATCGAGGGCGACGCGCACCTGGCCACAGAACTCAACTGGCTCGCTGCCAACGTGCGCTGGCACGCAGATGAAGACGTGCGCCGCCTGCTGCCGCCCGCTGCCGCACATGTGCTGCTGGAGGCTGGGCGCGCTGCGGCGCAGGCGCTGCGCGGCATGGCTGCGCGCGTGGCTGCCGCTGTGCCCGGCAAGGCAGCCGACGCAGCCGACGCACAAGGCAGCAGCGCGCCATGACGGGCTGGCGTGCCTGGCGTGCCGCCACGATTGCGTGGATGGCGCTGCGCTACGGGTTGGACGAGATCGCGCTCAGTCACGCGCGCCAGCCGTGGCTGAAACTGCTCGCGCGCATTGCGCGCTGCGGGCGCGACCTCTCGGCGCCGCGTGGCCAGCGGCTGCGCGAGGCGCTGGAACACCTTGGCCCCATCTTTGTGAAGTTCGGGCAGGTGCTCTCCACGCGGCGTGACTTGCTGCCCACCGACATCGCCGACGAACTCACGCGCCTGCAAGACCGCGTGCCGCCCTTTGCGGGCAGCGAGGCCATCGCCATCATCGAGCGCGCATTTGAGCGCCCGCTGCACGACATCTTTGTCAGCTTTGAAGCGCAGCCCGTGGCCAGCGCATCGATTGCGCAGGTGCACTTTGCCGCCATCCGCACTGCCAAGGGGCAGGAGCGGGAAGTCGCCGTGAAAGTGCTGCGCCCCGGCGTGCAGCAGACGATTGACCAGGACCTGGCGCTGATGCACACCCTGGCCAGCTGGCTCGAGCGCCTGTCAGCGGAAGCGCGACGGCTGCGTCCGCGTGACGTGGTCGATGAGTTTGACAAGTACCTGCACGATGAGCTTGACCTGATGCGCGAGGCGGCCAACGCCGCGCAACTGCGCCGCAACATGGAGCCACTTGGCCTGGTGCTGATGCCGGAAATGTTCTGGGACTGGACGCGCCCGAATGTGCTGACGATGGAGCGCATGCGCGGCGTGCCGGTGAATGACGTGGCGCGGCTGCGCGCCGCTGGCGTGGATATTGGGCAGTTGGCGCGCGACGGGGTGACGATTTTCTTCACGCAAGTCTTCCGCGACGGCTTTTTCCACGCCGACATGCACCCGGGCAACATCATGGTCAGCGTGGAAAAGGAAACGCTGGGCAAATATATTTCGCTGGATTTTGGCATCGTCGGCACGCTCACGGAAAACGACAAGGATTATCTGGCGCAAAACTTCGCCGCCTTTTTCCGCCGCGATTACAAGCGCGTGGCGGAACTGCATGTGGAAAGCGGCTGGGTGCCGTCAGACACGCGCGTGGACGAGCTGGAAGCGGGCGTGCGCAGCGTGTGCGAGCCATATTTCAACCGCCCGCTCAAAGATATTTCGCTGGGTTTGGTGCTGCTGCGGCTGTTTCAGGTCTCACGGCGCTTCAACGTGATTATCCAGCCGCAGCTTGTGCTGCTGCAAAAAACGCTGCTCAATATCGAGGGACTGGGCCGGCAGCTTGACCCGGAGCTGGATTTGTGGCGCACCGCCAAGCCATTTCTGGAACGCTGGATGAGTGAGCAAATCGGCCCGCGCCAGTTTCTGCGCCAGCTGCAGGCACAGGCGCCCTATTACGTGCGCATGCTGCCCGCGCTGCCGCGCCTGGCGCACGAATATCTGCAGCGCACAGATGATTATGTCAGCCGCGCCGACTTGCTGGAATTGATACGCGCGCAGCGCCGCACCAACCGGCTGCTGACGGCCATCGTGGCCGCTGGCGCGGGGTTTTTGCTTGGCCTGGTGGCCATGCAGCTGCTTATCTGGATTGGCCTGAATGTGCGCTAGACGCTGCCAGCGTGCTGTGTAGCGACGCCAGGGGCGGGCGGGGCGCAACGGGCAGTGATTGGGTATAGCGCATACAGCCCGCAGAAAATGCGGGTTATCCAGATTTATAGTGATTGGTATATGCTGATTCGCAGCAGTTTCAGCAGTCTTGTCCAAAACTCGTTATACTTCTGCTGGCCGAAACAGATGCTTGAAAAAAAGAATATCTCCAAAAAGGCATGGACATAATGGCGGAGGCGGCACCAGTCTTTACACATCATAAACACACCAGACACATTGGGCAACGTTATTTCTTTTAAGCTCGCCAGATCTTTTCTCAACCTTTACGGAAAGTGCGTTCTATGAAAACGACAAACTGGCAGCTGCTGCTGGCTGCCTTGGCGCTCTCTCTTGCTGCATGTGGCGGCAGCGATGGCGGCAGCAGCGCGGATGCGACCGACACGCAAGACCCTACCCCCGCCACTGATACCTCCACAGACAGCACCGACACTGATACTGTCGATGCTGGTGACAGCACAGATACTGGCAGCACTGATACTGATACCGTAGACACTACTGCCAAGCGCACCATCGTGCTCTCCAACGGCAGCGCCACGCTTGACGGCGCCGCCGTGCCCGCCTACGACTATGTGTGGAGCCTGGCGCCCGACAATATCGACGAAGTCTTTACCGGCACCGCCCCCAGCGGCAGCGACGCTGTTTATATTGCGCGCGATATTCGTTATTATCCAAGCCTGCCCACCAGCGGTTTTATCAAGGTGCAGTATGACGACGAACAGGAATGGGCGTATTACTACACTGCCGCCGGTTATACCGATTACATTTTTGGCACGCTGCCCGCCGAGGGCTACCAGAACTCGCCACCCAGCTCCATGATGCACACGGCAAGCGAGGCGTATGCCAACCCTGTGCTGCACATCACGCAGGCGGGCACCTACACGCTGCAAGGCAGCTGGACGGGGCAAATCAATGTTGACCTGGGCGATGACGCCTTCACCGACGAAAACGCCAAGGTCACGCTTATTCTGGACGGCGTGACGGTGAACTGCTTCGTGGCGCCGGCGCTGATTTTCAAGAACGTTTTTGAGGCCGACAATACCTGGGAGGAACAAACCTCCTGGACATATGACGTGGACACCTCCAATGCTGGCGCCAACGTCATCATTTCCGACGGCTCAACCAACACCTTCAGCGGCACCAACGTCTACCGCCTGCTCAAACCCCAATACAAGAGCGGCAGCACCAGCGTGCAGAAAAAGCGCCTGAAAACCGACGGCGCGTTTTATTCCTACGTTTCCATGAATATCACGGGCGGCAGCGCCGGCACGGGTGTGCTCAATATCAGCTCTTCGTATGAGGGGCTGGACACCGATCTGCACCTGACCATCAACGGCGGCACCGTGAACATCACCGCCGATGAAGATGGCATCAACGTCAACGAAGATGGCGTCTCCGTCTTTACCCTCAACGGCGGCACGCTCAACGTCACCTCCGCTGTCGGCGACGGCATCGACTCCAACGGCTGGATCGTGATCAACGATGGCAGCGGCACGATACAGGGCGGCACCGCCAACTACGGCATGGACTCCGACCGGGGCGTCTACATCTTCGGCGGTTCCCTGAACGTGAGTTCGGCTGAAAACGTCATCGTCAACAACGGCAGCGGCACCATCGGCACCACGGTCAACATGGGTGACATGGGCGGCGGCACGCCTCCCAGCATGTTCTGACACAACGCACACGCGCCAAGCGCAAAGGAAAAGCGGCCTGCAGGCCG
>ONTY01000115.1 GCA_900320815.1 uncultured Pseudomonadota bacterium | reverse complement strand
CCATCGCCACAATGCCAAACACGCCGCCCATGAGCATGGCAAAAATCTGCTTGGCAGTATGCGTCACCCCCAGCATCTCCCACACCCACAGCGGCGAGAGCAGTCCGACAAGGTGACCGGAAAACACTGCCAGCACCCCCACGTGGAACAGGATATTGCCAATACGCAGGCGCCCACGGTGCAAAAGCTGGCTTGAGTCGCTTTTCCATGACTGCTGTTCGCGCTCAAAACGCGCCAGACTGCCAAAAAGAAAAATGCTCAGGCAAATATAAGGGTAAATGCCGAAAAAGAACTGGTGAAAGGTGTTCATTTGGCTTCTCCTTGGCTTGGTGCAGCACCACCGTATGCGGTGCTGCGGGGATAAAATTTGACAACATTTTCAGCGCGCGGCATGAGCAGCGGTTCCATGCCGGCCTCATCCGGACCAAACATTTCCATCGCTTCATCCATATCGCGCACCGGCGGCACTGCCAGCGGCTGCGGCAGCACCGAACTCAGCGCCACTGCTGCATCCAACAGCGCCGCATAAGGCGACATGCCTGCGTGCAACTGATTTGCAATGTGGGCAATCACATGCACCGCGTCGCCCAGCATTTTGTGCGCGTCTTCTGGTGGAATATGTGAGAAAAATTCCAGCAGTGCCGGCAAATAATCGGGCAACTCATCATCACCCAACTCAAAGCCGTAACGCCGGTATTCCTCCAGCAAATCCGACATTGCCTCGCCACGCTCGCGCGCCTCGCCATGCACATGCTCAAACAGGTAGAGCGCCTGGCGACGACTGCGATCAAACGTGGCGACATACGCCTCCTGCAACTGGCGCAGACTGTGGCTTTGCAAATGATCCAAAAACAGCGTCAGCGCCTGCCGCTGTGGCGCCAGGCAGGACAGCTCGCCCAACGTCTGACGCAATTGCGGCAGCGCGTCCAGCAACTCCTGCTCCGGATAGCACAGCAGCACCGACAGCCACTTATAGGCCATGCTGGCAGGCAGCGCAGCAGCCGCCGCACCCCCATACGGCGGTTGCGCTCAATATCAGCGCGAAGATCAAAGAAAATGATGGGTGATTCTTTGCGCGAAGCAAACAGGCTTTCCTTGCTATCGCCATCCGAGCAGCCGTTGCCAAAGCTAAAGCCGCAGGATGCCTTGTCCATAAAGGCGTTTTCCACCATTTCCTTGTGGCTGGACGGCACCACGAAGCGGTCTTCAAAATTGGCGATAGCCATGATTTGGTACATGTCTTCCACCATCGCAGGCGTCAGTCCCGTATTCGCCAATGCTGCTTCATCAGCCGCCCCGTAAACCACCTTACCGCGCATATAGCGACGCATGGCAATCATGCGCTCGAGCGCAGCTTTGATCGGTTCCACCTTGCCAGCGGTGAGCAGATTCGCCAAATAGCGCAGCGGAATCCGCATGTCATCAATACTTGGAATAATCCCGTCCTTACCCACCATGCCATTTTCCAACGCTGACTGGATGGGCGAAAGCGGCGGGATATACCACACCATCGGCAACGTGCGATATTCCGGGTGCAGCGGAAAAGCCACTTTCCACTGCATTGCCATTTTGTAGACGGGCGAACGCGCAGCAGCATCCAGCCAGCTTTGAGAAAGCCCTTGGCGCAGCGCCTCACGCTGCACTTCGGGGTCATGCGGGTCAAGGAACAAATCAAGCTGCGCTTGGTACAAATCTTCGGGATTTTCTGCGCTGGCCGCTTGCGCGATTTTATCAGCATCATACAGCATCACGCCAAGGTAGCGAATGCGCCCGACACAGGTTTCTGAACAAATGGTGGGCATACCCGCTTCAATACGCGGATAGCAAAAAATGCACTTTTCCGCCTTGCCGCTAACCCAGTTGTAATAAATCTTCTTGTATGGACAGCCAGAAATGCACATGCGCCAGCCACGGCACTTGTCCTGGTCGATGAGCACAATGCCATCATCTTCGCGCTTGTAAATGCTGCCCGACGGGCACGAGGCCACGCACGCCGGGTTCAGACAGTGTTCGCACAGGCGCGGCAGGTACATGATGAAGGTGTTTTCAAATGCCGCCACCATGTCTTTCTGGATACCTTCCAGCAGCACGTCCTTGGCACGCTTTTCAAACTCGCCCGCCAAGTCGTCTTCCCAGTTCGGTCCCCACTGCACTTTCTCCATCGTCTTGCCAGTAAGCACCGAGATGGGGCGCGCTGTAGGAGGCGTTTTCAGGCGCGGCGCATTCTGCAACCGCTCATAGTTGTAAGTGAACGGCTCGTAGTAGTCGTCAATTTGCGGCAGATTTGGATTGGCAAAAATGTTGGCGAGAATTTTCAGCCGTCCTCCTTGCCGAGGTGCCAAGCGGCCATCGGGCTTGCGCTCCCAGCCGCCACGCCACTTCCTCTGATTTTCCCACTCTTTGGGGTAGCCAACGCCAGGCTTGGTTTCAACATTATTAAACCAAGCGTATTCCACGCCGTCGCGTGAAGTCCAAACGTTTTTGCAGGTCACAGAACAAGTGTGGCAGCCAATGCACTTGTCCAGATTCAGCACCATGCCGACTTGTGCTCTGATTTTCATGGTCGTTCCTCTTGTGTCTGTTGCATCGTGGTTGTGTCGTGTTTACTGAGCAGCAGGCTCTTCCATCCAGTCAATTTTGTCCATCTTGCGCACCACCACCCATTCGTCACGGTTGCAACCCACTGTGCCGTAATAGTTGAAGCTGTACGCAAGCTGGGCATAGGCGCCAATCATATGCGTCGGATTGAGCACTGCCTTAGTCACCGAGTTGTGGATACCACCGCGTTTGCCCGTAGTTTCCGCCGCCGGTGTATGCACCAGTTTTTCCTGTGCGTGGTACATCAGAATCATGGTTTCCGGAATCCGCTGGCTGACGACAACGCGGCAGGCGATGGCGCCGTTGGAGTTGAACACTTCCACCCAGTCGTTATCCACCAAGCCAGCGCGCTTGGCGTCTTTTTCAGAAATCCACACGTGCGGCCCACCCCGGAACAGCGTGAGCAGGCGCAGGTTTTCTGAATAGCTGCTATGAATGCCCCATTTCTGATGTGGCGTGAGGAAGTTGAGCGTAATTTCCGGATTGCCGTTGGGTTTCAACCCAAGCATTTTCTTGGCGGTCTTGGTGTCGATCGGAGGGCGATAAACACAAAAGTCCGCACCAAAATCACGCATCCACTTGTGATCCTGATAGAACTGCTGGCGTCCAGTCAGAGTGCGCCACGGAATCAGTTCATGCACATTTGTATAGCCAGCTGTGTAGCACACGGTCTCGCTTTCCACACCCGACCAGATGGGCGAAGTGACGATTTTGCGCGGCTGCTCCACAATATCATGGAAGAAAATGTGTGTGTGCTCGCTGGCTGCGACCAGATGCGTATGTTTACGCCCAGTGGCCTTACCCAGAGCCTCCCATGCTTTTTTCGCCACATGTCCATTGGTTTCAGGCGCCAGCGTCATAATCATTTCAGCGGCGTTAATGGCGGTTTCCAGCCTGGGCTGCCCTGCACCTGCGCCTTCTGTACGCACACCGTTGAGCTTGCGCAGGTAATCTACCTCGTGCTTGGTGTCCCATGCCATGCCCTTGCCGCCGTTGTTGACTTTTTCCAGCAGCGGACCAATGGAGGTAAATTTCTCGTAAATAGCGCCATAGTCGCGCTCAACCACCGTCATCGCTGGCATGGTTTTACCTGGAATCGGCTCGCATTCACCCAATTTCCAGTCTTTGGGATCAAAGGGCTGCCCCAACTCCTGCGGGCTGTCGTGCATCAGCGGCGTCAAGACAATGTCGCGGCGCGTGCCGAGATAATCCTTGGCAAGTTCGCTGAACTTCCTGGCAAGTCCCTTGTAGATTTCCCAGTCGGTGCGGCTTTGCCAGAGCGGCTGCACAGCTTCCGTGAGCGGATGGATGAAAGGATGCATGTCCGAAGTGTTGAGGTCATGCTTTTCATACCAAGTTGCTGTCGGGAAAATCACATCCGCATACAGGCTGGTGGTGTTCATGCGGAAGTCCAGCAGCGTGAACAAATCCAGCTTGCCTTCACCGGAGTTGGGGCGCCATTTGACTTCCACGGGCTTGATAGAGTCTTCATCACTACTCATCAACCCGTTTTGCGTGCCCAGCAGGTATTTCAAGAAATACTCGTGCCCTTTGCCTGACGAACCAAGGATATTGGAACGCCAGATAAACATGTTGCGCGGCCAGTTTTGCGGATTTTCCGGGTCTTCGCACGACATGTGCAGCGTGCCTTCTTTCAACCCCTTGACCACAAAATCTGCTGGCTCCATGCCTGCCGCCGCCGCCTGGTCGGTAACATCCAGCGGATTGGTTTGCAACTGCGGTGCACTCGGCGTCCAACCCATGCGTTCAGCTTTGGCGTTGTAATCAATCATGGCCAAACGACGCATATCGTCACCAGCATCGGGCGAGAGCAACTCGTCTGCAGAAACGGTTTCGTGGCGATATTGCCCCGTATGGTTATAGAAGAACGAAGTGCCCGCCATCTGACGTGCCGGACGATGCCAGTCCAGCGAAAATGCCAGTGGTGCCCAGCCAGATTGCGGGCGCAACTTTTCCTGCCCCACATAATGGCTCCAGCCTCCGCCTGATTTACCAATGGCTCCGCACATGATGAGCATATTCATGATGCCCCGGTAGTTCATGTCCAGGTAATACCAGTGGTTCACACCAGCACCCAGAATCACCATTGAGCGGCCTTGGGTATCGTGCGCGTTTTGAGCAAACTCACGCGCCACACGGATTACGAGATCAGGTTTGACGCCCGTATGTTTTTCCTGCCATTTCGGCGTGTAGGGTTTATCATCATCGTAACTTTGGGCACAGTTTTCGTCGTTCAAACCATGTTCCACACCGTAGCTGGCAAGCAACAGGTCAAACACCGTGGCCACAAGTCGTGTGCTGCCGTCGGCCAGTGTGACGCGCTTGACTGGCACTTTGCGCCAAATTTTGTCTTTGTCGTATTCGCCGCCGTAGTAACCAAAGCCTACGCGCACCACTTCATCAGCGCGGTCTTTGAGGGAAAGCGCCAGGCGCACCTCGTCCTTACCTTGTGCTTTGGTTTCCAGATTCCATTTTTGGCTTCCATCCCAGCGGAAACCAATGCTGCCATTGGGCAGCACCATGCTGTCCGAGATTTCATCCCAGGCCAGCACTTTCCAGTCAGGGTTCTTTTCTTCACCAAAGTTTTTGTCCAGTTGTGAAGCGCGCAGCGTGTATTCTGGCTTGTAGCCTTCACCATCTTCTTTCAGGCTCACCAGAATGGGCATGTCAGTGAGGCGCCGGCAATAATCCTGAAAATAGTCCGATGGTTTGTCAACATGGAACTCTTTGAGGATGACATGTCCCATTGTCATGGACAACGCTGCATCTGTGCCCTGGCGCGGCGCAAGCCAGATGTCACTGAATTTCGCCATTTCGCCAAAGTCTGAGGACACGGCCACAGTTTTGGTGCCTTTGTAGCGCACTTCGGCGTAAAAATGGGCGTCGGGCGTGCGTGTCATGGGGATATTGGACCCCCACACCAGCAGGTAATTGGAGTTGTACCAATCGGCAGCCTCGCCCACGTCTGTCTGCTCGCCCCAGGTTTGCGGACTGGCAGGCGGCAAATCGCAATACCAGTCATAAAACGACAGCGGCACACCACCAATCAACCCAAGGTAGCGTGCGCCAGAGGCGTAACTAACCATCGACATTGCGGGAATGGGCGAAAAGCCAATGATGCGGTCTGGCCCATATTTTTTGATGGTGTAGCAGTTGGCCGCAGCCACCATTTCATACGCTTCTTCCCAATTGCTGCGGACAAAACCACCGAGGCCACGCTGGCTCTTGTAGGAGCGCGAGCGTTCCGCATCTTCCACAATCCACTGCCACGCCTCAATGGGCTTCATAGTTTTGCGCGCTGTGCGCCAGAGTTCAGCCAGAACACCTCGCATCATGGGATATTTGATGCGCTGAGCAGAATAGACGTACCAGCTAAACGAAGCACCACGCGCGCAGCCACGCGGCTCGTGGTTAGGCAAGTCGGGGCGCGTGCGCGGATAATCGGTCTGTTGCGTTTCCCAAGTAATGATACCGTTTTTGACGTAGATTTTCCAACTGCACGATCCAGTACAGTTCACACCATGCGTGGAACGTGCCACCTTGTCGTGCGACCAACGGCTGCGGTAGGCATTTTCCCATTTACGGTCTTCCTGAATCAGGACGCCGTGCCCGCTTGAAAATGGCTCACGCCTTCTTTTGAAGAACGTCAGCCGGTCCAGAAAGTGGCTCATAGTATTTCTCCGTGGGATGCCGATTGTCTCAAGTGCAAGCCGCCACAGAACGCGCGCTCTGCGGCGGCTGCTTGCTGCACTGTAGGCGGCGCGGCACCGGGGCGCTATTGCTCCGCCGTACAGTCAAGAATTACGCCAAATAGCTAGTTACTTCGTTTAAGTGCTTAGCACGGCACAGGCGCGTTGCGGCGCGCGTAGTACCACCAGGTCAGCGCCACGCACGAAGCGTAAAAGATGATGAACCCCCACAGCGCCACGCTCACGTTGCCGGTGGCTGCCTGCTTCAAGCCCAGCGGAATGAAAAAGCCGCCAAATGCGCCAA
>ONTY01000084.1 GCA_900320815.1 uncultured Pseudomonadota bacterium | reverse complement strand
TCCTGTGCCAGTTTCTTGGTGGCAGCTTCGCGCCCGTGCGCGTACAACTCGCGCTGGATGGCGTCAGAGAGGGTAAGAATCATTTCCCGCTCTTCAGGAATATCCATTCGTGAGATGCTGAACGGGCGCACCGCATTTTTATCCCTGGCATATGCAAGGATGTATTCGTGCGTGGTGTTGATGAGTCGGGAATTGCTGCGCTGCGCCTGCCGGGTGATGAAGGTGCCAATGAAATTGGCCGCGCCAAAAATGCCGTCGCAGGCAATTTTGAGCGCGGCGTATTCATTGTCGTCAATGCTGATAAAAAGCACGCCTGACTGTTTCAGGAAAGGATGCGCCGCTGCGATTCTTTCGCTGATGCCAGCCAGCCATGCACCGCTGTGGAAGCGGTCGCGGTAGGATTTTTCTGTTTTGGTGTTGGGTGGCGCGCCGGCGCCACCGCATTTTCTGACCACAAGCTCAAATTTTCCAAGGCAGCATACAGGGAAAATCAGAACGGAATATCGTCGTCCACCACTCCACCAAATACGGTGCTGTCGGTCACTTCGGCCTGTGGCGACGGCAGCGGTGCAGACTCCGGCGGCTGAATATCCAGCAGCACCTCGCCGCTTTCATCCACATTCACATTCAGGCGCCCGCCTTGCGTCAGGCGGCCAAAGAGCAGCTCATCGGCCAGTGCCTTGCGAATGGTGTCTTGAATCAGGCGCTGCATGGGGCGTGCGCCCATGAGCGGGTCAAAACCCTTTTTCGCCAGCATGTGACGCAGCGCATCGGTAAAAGATGCGTCCACTTTCTTTTCCGCCAGTTGTTGCTCGAGTTGCAGCAGGAATTTATCGACGACGCGCAAAATGACGTTTTCATCCAGTGGCTTGAAGCTGACGATGGCGTCCAGCCGGTTGCGAAACTCAGGTGTGAAGGTGCGCTTGATGTCCGCCATCTCGTCGCCCGCCTGGCGCTGCGTGGTAAAGCCAATGGTGGAGCGGCTCATGGTTTCCGCACCGGCATTGGTGGTCATAATCAGGATAGCGTTGCGAAAATCTGCCTTGCGCCCCTGATTGTCGGTCAGCGTGCCATGATCCATGACTTGCAGCAGCACGTTGAAAATATCCGGATGTGCTTTTTCAATTTCATCGAGCAGCAGCACGCAGTGCGGCGTTTTTGTAACGGCTTCGGTCAATTGTCCGCCCTTGTCTGAACCAATATAGCCGGGCGGCGAGCCGATGAGGCGGCTGACGGCGTGTGGTTCCATATATTCGCTCATATCAAAGCGCACCAGATCCACACCCATAATATAGGCAAGCTGGCGCGCCGCCTCGGTTTTTCCCACGCCGGTTGGCCCGCTGAACAAAAAGGAGCCGATGGGGCGGTCGGTTTTTCCAAGACCAGAGCGCGCCATTTTGACGCTGGCCGCCAACTCTTCCAGCGCCTTATCTTGCCCGAATACGACAGATTTCAAATCGCGCTCGAGCGTTTGCAGCTTGTTGCGGTCGTCGTGGCTGACGCTGGCTGCGGGCACGCGGGCAATTTTTGCGACGATTTCTTCAATTTCGTGCTGACCGATGGTGGTGGCGCGTTTTTCTTCGGGCAAGATGCGCTGCGCGGCGCCGGCCTCGTCAATCACGTCGATGGCTTTGTCGGGCAGGCGGCGGTCGCTGATATAGCGCGCCGACAACTCGGCAGCCGCTTGCAACGCCTGCGGCGCATAGTGCACGGCGTGGTGTTCTTCAAAGCGGTTTTTCAGTCCGTTGAGAATATCAACGGTCTCGGCGATACTCGGTTCGCTGACCTCCACTTTCTGAAAGCGGCGCGAGAGTGCGGCGTCTTTTTCAAAAATGTTGCGAAACTCTGAAAATGTTGTGGCGCCGATGCACTTGATTTGTCCGCTGGCAAGGGCGGGTTTGAGCAGATTGGAAGCATCCAGCGTGCCGCCGGAGGCAGAACCGGCGCCAATCAGGGTGTGAATTTCATCAATGAACAAAATGGCGTTGGGGCGGTCTTTGAGCGTTTTGAGCACGCCTTTGAGGCGTTGCTCAAAATCACCCCGATATTTGGCACCCGCCAGCAATGCGCCCATATCCAGCGAATACACGGTGGAGCGTTGCAGGATTTCGGGCACATCGTGCTCGGCAATGCGCCATGCCAGCCCTTCGGCAATCGCCGTTTTGCCCACACCCGCTTCACCCACGAGCAGCGGATTGTTTTTGCGGCGGCGGCACAAAATCTGAATCACGCGCTCCACTTCATGGTCACGCCCGATGAGAGGGTCGATTTTCCCGGTGCGCGCGCTCTGGTTCAGGTTGACGGTAAATTGATCCAGCGGCGACTGCTTTTCATTCCGCTCTGACGTCGCGCCCCTTTCGCTGCGCCGTTCAGGAGCGGTGGCCGTGGCCATTTCAGCCTCTGCCGCTTCGCCCTTGCGAATGCCGTGCGCGATGAAATTGACCACGTCCAGCCGCGTGATGCCCTGCTGGTGCAGAAAATACACGGCGTGCGAATCTTTTTCGCCAAAAATAGACACCAACACATTGGCGCCATTCACCTCCCCCTTTTTGCCACTGCCCGTTGATTGCACGTGCATAATGGCGCGCTGAATGACACGCTGAAAACCCAGCGTAGGCCGTGCATCCACATCGCCGCTGCCCGCCGCTTGCGGCGTGTTATCGCGGATAAAGCTGGTAATCGCCGCGCGCATGGCGTCAATATCGGCGGCGCAGGCACGCAGCACCTCGGCGGCGCTGGGGTTGCCCAGCAGTGCCAGCAGCAGATGCTCGACGGTGATGAATTCGTGCCGCTGCTGACGCGCTTCCATAAATGCCACATGGAGGCTGGCTTCAAGTTCCTGAGAAATCATGTCGTTTCGCGTGTTTTTGCAATGGAGAAATCTGGCCTCGAGCTTACGCGCCCGGTGGTGCAGCGCGCAATGTGGGCGGGCAGCCGCCCAGTTTCAAGGGGGAAAGGGAAAAACGGGAGGTGCCGCAGCTTAGGCCGCCGGCTCCACGATGCACTGCAGCGGATACCCCGCACCCCGCGCGGCCTCGCACACCTGCGCGGCCTTGGTGTCGGCCACGTCGTGCGAGTAGACGCCGCACACTGCGCGCCCCTCATGGTGCACGCGCAGCATGAGCTGCACCGCCGCTTCGCGCCCATGGCCGAAAAACTCTTCGATGATGACGACCACAAACTCCATCGGCGTGAAATCGTCATTGAGCATCACCACTTGGTACATAGGCGGTGCGCGCAGCTCCACCGCCGCTGGTGCTTCCAGCACTTCACTGTGCGCGCGCACGCCGCTGCCAGCGACCAACTGCTGGCGGGCGCAAGAGAAGGGAGATGGGGGGAATGCCGGAGTGCCCGGCTGCTGCTCAGCCATGCGGTGCATTCTTGCACACGCAGCGTGCGCTGGCATTTTCAGCGCGGCTGCAAGCGGCATGTCAGCATGAGCAGTCATAAAGGCGCCCTTTTTGCGCGCACCACAACTGGGTAGCGCACATCCGCATTGTTCAAGGAGTCAGCGGCCATGCCACAAGGAACAGTCAAATGGTTCAGCGCCCCCAGGGGCTACGGCTTCATCGCCCCCGATGGCGGCGGGCAAGACGTCTTTGCCCACTTCTCCGCCATTGAAATGGACGGCTTCAAAATCTTGCGCGAAGGCTGCCGCGTGAGCTTTGACCTCGCCCTCGGCCCCAAAGGGCCACTCGCCACACGCATCCGTCCGCTTGCGGCGCCGCACACGCCGCAGCGCCTATAGAGCCAGCCAGCCACTCGCACCCACAATACGCGCCATGCACACCACCATCATCCACACCCTCCGCCTGCGCGCCAGCGCCGCTGCTGCGTGCTGCGCCCTTGCCACCCTCTCCTGCGCCGCGCAGCCTCCTGCCGCTCAGCCCCAATTGAGCCTGCCGCGCGTGCGGCTCACCGTTGAGGGGCAGCGCATCGACGCACAAGTCGCCAGCAGCGAAGCTGCGCGCGCCACCGGTCTGATGCACCGGCGCGAGCTGCCCGAAGGCGAAGGCATGCTCTTTGTCTTTGAGCGCGCGGGCGTGCAGTGCTTCTGGATGCGCGACACCCTCATCCCGCTCACCGCTGCGTTCATCCTGGAGGACGGACGCATCGCCAATCTTGCCGACATGCAGCCCCTGGATGAGCGCACGCACTGCTCCGCCGCCCCCGTGCGCTATGTGCTCGAAATGAACCAGGGCTGGTTTGCGCAGCGCGGCATCCGCGCCGGCGCGCGCGTGCGCGGTCTGCCCGGCCAGACTGATGACGATGAATGAAGGAGCCACACGCCCCATGAGCACCACCACCTCCGTCGCCCTGCCCGGCTTTGCCGCCCCTGCTGCCTCCTTTGAGCAGCCCTTTGAGATGCTCGGCGCCTGCCACGAGCGCGTACGCCGCTCCCTGGCTCTGCTCTCGCGCTTGATTGAACACATTGAGCAGCACGGGCACAGCCAGCAAACCCGCGACGCCGCCAGCAGCGTGCTGCGCTACTTTGACCAGGCCGGCCCGCACCACCACGCGGACGAAGAGCGCCACATCTTCCCCGTGCTGCATCAGCACCCTGATGCGCGCGTGCGCCAGGCTGCTGCCACGCTGCACGCCGACCACATCGCCATGCACGAGATGTGGCAGCGCCTGCGCGCCGTGCTGCTGGGGTGGCGCGACGCGCCCGCCCCCGCGCCCGTCAGCGACGGCCAGCGCCAGCTTGCGCTTGACTTCATCACCGCCTACGAGCGCCACATCCTGCTGGAAGACGAAGTGGCCTACCCAGCAGCCCGCGCCCTGCTGGACACGGCGCACCTTGCCGCCGCCGGACAGGAAATGGCAGCACGGCGACAGCAGAGCTGATTCAGATACTCACAACATTGATGCATCATTGCCGGCATTTTTAGCCGGTAAGAAATGCCATACCAAAAGACAATCGGCTCAATTCGCGCTCTCAGCCCCGCCATACGGCGCAAAACCGCTGGCGTTTTCGTCCACTTGCAGCGCCCGCGCCGCAAACGGGAACGCGCGCTGCGGGCAGCCGCTGCGCTCGCACACGCGACAGCCCATGCCAATGGGCGTAGCGGCGTGCGGGTCTTTCAAATCCAGTCCCCGCGCATACACCAGGCGGTGTGCGTAGCGCACATCACACCCCAGACCAATAGAAAACTGCTGCTGCGCCCGCCCCCAGCCCGGCTGCCCGTGCGCGACACTGCGCGCAATCCACAGGTAGCGCCGCCCGTCAGGCATCGCCGCCAATTGCACGAGAATGCGCCCACGCTGCTCAAACGCCTCATACACATTCCACAGCGGGCACGCGCCGCCAGTGCGCGAAAAATGAAAATGCGTCGCCGACTGCCGTTTTGAGATATTCCCCGCGCGATCCACGCGCACGAAAAAAAATGGAATACCGGGCGCCCCAGGCCGCTGCATCGTACTCAATCGGTGGCAAATCGTCTCAAACCCCATACCAAACCGCTGTCCAAGCAGTTCAATATCGTGGCGCAGACTTTCAGCGGCGCTTTGAAACTCGCTATACGGCAGCAGCAGCGCACCGGCGGCGTAATTTGCCAGCCCGATGCGCGCCAGCCGCCTGGCCTGCGCATCCGCCAGCCCGGGCGCCGCAGCCGCCAGCGCGTCAATTTGCGCGTCCAACTCCAGCAGCGCCAGCTGCGTCGCCATCTGAAACGCCTGCTGCCCCACCGCCAGCCGCGCTGCCAGCGTCAGTTGACGCGCGGCGGGGTCAAAGCGGCGCTTGTCAGGCAGCGCATCGCCCGCCGCACGCACCACCTGCACGCCGTGGCGCCGCTGCAGCCGCTGCTCCAGCCACGGCGCCAGCAGCGCGCCGCGCACCCCCGCCTCCTCCGCCAGGCTCTCAGCGGCGCGATCCAGCGCGTCAAAGTAGTTGTGGTGCGCAAAAAAGAAGTCGCGCACCGCCTCATACGGCGCCGCGTGCAGCGGCGCCAGCGCCGTGCCATCGCCCTGCCTGCCGCCGCCCTCCACACACTGCGCCAGCGCCTCCACCTGCTCGCTCAAATGCAGGCAGCGGCGGTGCAGCGCCAGCACCGCGTGCGCCAGCGCGGGCATCTGCTCGGCCACCTCCTGGATCTCTGGCCAAGTCACCGCCTCAGGCGCATCCGCCAGCGCCTCCTGCAGCGCGGCAGCCAGCCGCGCCTCCTCATCGCCCGAAAACTGCTGCACATCCACCCCCAGCGCCCGCCCCAGCCGCAGCAGCACGGCGGCGGTGAGCGGGCGCTGGTTTTGCTCAATCTGATTCACATAACTCGGCGACAGCCCCAGCGCCTGCGCCAGCGCGCTTTGCGACATGCCGCGCTGCGCGCGCAGCCGCCGCAGCCGCATACCCATCAAAAGTTTCTTGTTCATCGCAACTTACAAAAACGCTTTGAAGCGGCGCCTTCGCAACCTTTGCAAAGGTTGCCAAGGTGTGCCCGCCTTTCATCAAAATTTTAGACGCAGCCGCCGGCACAGCGCATGCGTACTCTGCGAATCTCAAGCGTCCCGTGCCAGCAGGCGCTGGCTGCTGCAGCCTGCACACAAAACGCTGCGCGCAAAAGGTGCTGGATGCGCGTGTTTCTGCGTGGCAGGGCGTGATATATCACGCCTTTCCATATACTGCTTGTGTTTGCGTTGCATTGCCGGTAGCATACGCCGGCAGGAGACGTATACCCCGGTATTTTGCCGTACGGGCGCCCGTTGTGGGCGCTCGCAGCAAGGCCGAAAGAAATGCCTTGCTGCCACAGTATCAATCCATCACCGGCAATATAAGCCGGCAATAAAATGTTCTTAGCGAGAGTATCAGCGCGCCAACGCGCGCATCGCCTCCTCCAGTCCTGCCAGCGTGAGCGGGTACATGCGCCCCTGCATCAGTTTGCTCATCACCTGCGTGCTG
>ONTY01000028.1 GCA_900320815.1 uncultured Pseudomonadota bacterium | reverse complement strand
TGCGGGATGCCGTCGGCCAGCAGTTGCAGCAAATCAGCGGCAAAGCCCTCCAGCTCGGCGCTGATGCCCGCCGTGCTGCGCTGGAACCAGTTGTAGGCCAGCACGGCGGGGATGGCGGCGGCCAGCCCGGCAGCGGTCATCACAAGTGATTCCCCAACCGGCCCGGCCACGCGCTCGATGCTCATCTGCCCTGAGCCGCTGATGCCGATGAGTGCGTGGTAGATGCCCCAGACGGTGCCCAGCAGCCCGACGAAGGGCGCCGTGGCGCCCACGGTGGCCAGCAGCGTCTGCCCGAATTGCAGCCGCACCTCGGCAGCAAGCAGCGCCTGCCGCAGCAGGCGCGCGGCACACCCGCTGCCCGCTCCCGCCAGCGTGCCGGCAGCGGTGCGCTGCACGGCTTGCGCCGCTTCAATCAGCGGCAGCGCCAGGCGCGAATGGTCGCTGGCGGCTGCGTGCACGGCCGCTTCTCCCAGCGTGGCGGACTGCCAGAACCCCGCCACCGCACGCTGCACGCTGGCGGAGGCACGCCACAACTGCCAGCCCTTGTAAAAAATCACAGCCCAGCTTGCCAGCGACATCGCCAGCAGCACCAGCGCCACGGCGTGGCTGATGGCGTCGCCCTGCATCAGGGCTTGCTGCACGCTGCCCGAATTCATTTCAGCCCCAGCACGTCCAGCATGTCGAACAGCCCGCTCGTGCGCGGCGCCACAAAGCGCGCGGCACGCACGCTGCCCTGCGCGTAGCCGGCGCGGCTGCCGGACTTGTGGCTGATTTCAATGCGCTCACCCGTGCCGGCAAACAGCACGGTGTGGTCGCCGACGATGTCGCCGCCGCGAATCGCAGAAAAGCCGATGGTCTGCGCATCGCGCTCGGTGCGCTGGGCGTGGCGGTCAAACACGGCGCACGCCTTGAAGTCGCGCCCAAGCGCGGCGGCGATGATTTCGCCCATCTTGAGCGCGGTGCCGCTGGGGGCATCCAGCTTGTGACGGTGGTGCGCCTCGATGATTTCAATGTCGTAGCCCTCGCTCAAAGCGCGCGCCGCCATCTCCAGCAGGCGGAAGGTGACGTTCACGCCCACGCTCATGTTGGGCGCGAGCACGATGGGGATGCGCTGCGCCGCTTGCGCGATTTGCGCGCGCTGCGCCTCGTCAAAGCCTGTGGTGCCGATGACCATTGCCACGCCGGCTGCCTTGCACGCGGCCAGGTGCGCCAGCGTCGCCTCGGGGCGGGTGAAGTCAATGAGCACGCGCGCGCCGGCGATGGCGGCGGCCACGTCGTCCGTGACGGCAACGCCCGACGCCCAGCCCAGCGCCGCGCCCGCGTCGCTGCCCACCGCCGGGCTGCCGGCGCACTCCAGCGCGCCGCTTAGCGTGCAGTCGGCGGCGCCCTGCACCGCCTCAACCAGCATCCGCCCCATGCGGCCAGCGGCGCCGGCAATGGCCAGCGGCAGCGGTGAAGAAGTTCTCGTCCCAGTCATATCCATGCAAACCAGAGAAAAAAGAAAAAGCGCCGCGCAGCGGCGGCGCATGGCAATTGGGGAAAAGGTGCAAAGCGACTTATTCCAGCGGCGGATAGCTGCCCGGCGGGCGCGGTGTGGGCTGTGTGGGCTGCGGCGGCAGCGCCTGCGCCGCCTCGTCCCCGGTGGGGGCAAAGCGTTCCAGCTGCTCCTCGCTGGCTTCAAGCTGCGGCACCTTGTATTTGCGCTGCTGGCTGATGCGCTCCACAAACTCCGCCTCACTGGGCATCTCGTCGCCCTCAAAGCTCTCCAGCAGCCCGTCAGCAGAAAACGCCAGCCGCAGGTGGTACCTCTGCGGCTCCACACCACGGCGGCGCATGGTGAAGATGTAGTCCCAACGCTGACCGTGAAAGACGCTTGCCACCAGCGGCGTGCCCAGGATTTCGCGCACCTGCAGCTGCGTCATGCCGCGCTGGAGCGCCTGCACCTGCTCGCGCGAGACAAAGTTGCCCTGCACCACTTCGGGGCGGTAGGGCGTGACAGCTTCTGCTACGCGGCGCGTGGCGTTGTCCACACTGGTGCACGCGACCAGCAGCGCCGCCAGCAGCAGGGCAAAAAAACGGCAGGCAGGCATCGGAGAGAAAACAAAAAAAGGGGGGAGGAAAAAGGAAAAGCGGCACTTGGAAGCCGCTCATGCAAAATAAATGCGTCATTGTAACGGCGCTCCTTCCCCCTGCCCCTTTATGGACACCATTAGCGAAATCAAAAGCTCCGGCCTCAAAGCGACGATGCCTCGCCTGAAAATCCTGGAAATCTTCCAACGCTCCGAGCAGCGCCACATGACGGCGGAAGACGTCTATCGCCAGCTTCTGCAAGAGCGCGCCGACATTGGCCTGGCCACCGTCTACCGCGTGCTTGGGCAGTTTGAGCAGGCCGGACTGCTGGCGCGCAGCCACTTTGACAGCGCCAAAGCCGTCTACGAGTTGTGCGATGGCGAGCATCACGACCACCTGGTGTGCCTGGACTGCGGCACGGTGCTGGAGTTTCACGACGAAGCTATCGAGCGCCGTCAGGTGACGGTGGCCTCCTCGCGCGGCTTCGCGCTGGAAGACCATTCGCTGAGCCTGTATGCGCGCTGCACCCGCCCCGCCTGCCCCAACCGCCCGCAGCGCAGAAAATAACCGCCTACAATAAATACTCCTGATTTTAACATCTTGTTGCCGGCATAGATTGCCGGCAACCACCTTATACCCATCATCATGACACTGCATTTGACCAACCCCATCGTCCTCACCTTCATCATCTATCTGGCCGTCATGCTTGGCGTGGGCTGGGTGGGGTATCTGAGCACGCGCAACCTCTCGGACTACATCCTCGGCGGGCGGCGGCTGGGCGCCTTTGTCACGGCGCTGTCGGCGGGGGCGTCGGACATGAGCGGCTGGCTGCTCATGGGGCTGCCCGGGGCGGTGTATCTCTCCGGCATCTCGGAGTCGTGGATTGCCATTGGGCTAAGCATCGGCGCGTATCTCAACTGGCGCTTTGTGGCCGCGCGGCTGCGCGTGTATACCGAGCGCGCGGGCAACGCCCTCACGCTGCCGGACTATTTCGCCAGCCGCTTTGAAGACGAGGGCAACATCTTGCGCATCGTCACGGCGATGGTCATTCTGGTGTTCTTCACGCTCTACTGCGCCTCGGGCGTCGTCGCCGGCGCACGCCTGTTTGAGAACATGTTTGGCCTGCCCTATGCGCAGGCGCTGTGGATTGGGGCGCTGTGCACCATCGCCTACGTGTTCATCGGCGGGTTCCTGGCCGTGAGCTGGACGGACGCGATTCAAGCCTCCATGATGTTCACCGCGCTCGTCGCCGCGCCGCTCATGGCGCTGTTCACCGTCCATGGCCAGCTTGGCGCCGCGCAGAGCATGGCCGACATCGTCCCCGCCACCCACTTTGACCTGCTGCCCGCCGGCAGCACCGTCATCGGCATCGTCTCGCTGCTCGCCTGGGGCTTTGGCTACTTCGGGCAGCCGCACATCCTCGTGCGCTTCATGGCAGCCGAGTCGCCCAAGGAGATGGCCAAGGCGCGGCGCATCGGCATGACATGGATGGTGCTGTGCCTGGCCGGTGCGGTGGCCGTGGGCTTTGCCGGCATTCCCTACTTCAAGCTCAATCCGGCGCAAAACGCCGCCGTGACCGCCAACGCCGAAACCGTCTTCATGGAACTGGCCAAGCATCTCTTCAACCCGTGGATTGCCGGTGCGCTGCTCGCCGCCATCCTCGCGGCGGTGATGAGCACGCTGGCGTGCCAGCTGCTCGTGTGCTCGAGCGCGCTCACGGAAGACATCTACCGCACCTTCCTGCGCAAGCAGGCCAGCCAGAGGGAGCTTGTCTGGTTTGGCCGTGCCATGGTGCTCGCCGTGGCGCTGGTGGCCATTGCCATCGCGCAAGACCCCAATTCGCGCGTGCTCGGCATGGTCAGCTACGCTTGGGCGGGCTTTGGCGCCGCGTTCGGCCCCGTGGTCATCCTCTCGCTGTTCTCGCGCCGCATCACGCGCGACGGCGCACTCGCCGGCATCGTCACCGGCGCCGTCACCGTGCTGGTGTGGAAGCAGTTTGGCTGGTTTGGCCTGTATGAAATCGTGCCCGGCTTCTTCCTCTGCGGCCTTGTCACCATCCTCGTCAGCCGCCTTGGCAAACCATCACAAGCCATGCTGCAAACGTTTGAAAACGTGCGCACCGAAATGAGGCAGCTTGGGGGGCAATAAATGCCCCGCGTGCTGGATATTCACTCTGGCTACGACGCCCGCCGCTCCGACTGGCGGGCGTTTTTACACGCCTGGTTTGGTTATCCGAAAAAATACCCGGGCACCACCATTTTCAACGTCCTTGATATGCGGCGCGGCACATCAGACGATGAAATCGCTGCGCTGCAGCAGCGGTTGAACCTGCCCTACCTGCCGCCCTCGTATGTAGATTTTCTGCACTGCGTGCGCATAGACGCTGCGCGCTGCGAAGCGGAGGATTATGGGCTGGAGCCGCTGGAAAACATTGATTATTTCCCCAGCATTGACCCGGAGCTTTTCAAATTCTTCCAGAACGAAGCCCCCGAAGACAGCCCAGACGAAAAATACTTTGTGTATGGCAAGGAGCAGGATAATGCCCAGTTCAAGGATTCACTTTGGGGCGGTATGGTTGTTCTCGGCACGCTTTTTCCCAATGATTACCTGTTGCTGAATACGCAGGTGCAGACAAAAGACGGCGAGTTTGAGTGCATCCTCTACTCGTATACCTCCTCTTTCCGCACCCTCAGCTTCGCCGCCATGATGCGCGCCTGGTGCGTGTATGAAATGATGAGTTCAGAAATCGGCAGCTACCCGCCCTACGAGGACAGCCTGATGAACAGCGCCATTCCCGCGCTCATCGCCTCCGGACGCTAGAAATACTCCAACATCAAATGTCCTATTGACCGCATATCTTGCTGGCAGTACAGCATATACCATCAATTTCCGCAAATCAGCTGCAGGTATTCGCTGACCATGCGGCGGCGGTCAAAGTGCTCGTGTGCCCATTGCTGCCCACGCCTGGCAATCTCCGGCGCGCGGCTGCCGGGGGCAAGCATCTCCTGCACCGTGTCGGCGAGTGCGGTGGCATCAGCGTGGGGCACGAGGATGCCGCTCTCGCCATGCACAAAGCATTCGCGCACGCCCTCGACGTCAGAGCCGATGGCGCAGCAGCCGCTGGCCATGCCCTCAATCAGCCCCAGCCCCAGTCCCTCGTAGTGTGTGGAGAGCACGCACAGCTTCACGCGCCCCAAGAGGGCGGGCACGTCGCTGACCTGCCCCAAAAAATGCACCTGATGCTGCACGCCCAGCCGCTGCGCCAGACGCTGCGCGCGCCGCATCCAGCTAGGCTTGCCCGCGCCCGCCAGATAGACCGGTACCGGCTGTCCGCGCTGCGCCAGCAGGGCGGCGGCGCGAATGAGCGTGGCGTGGTCTTTTTGCGAGGCAAAGCGCGCGGGCATGGCGATGGCGTCTTCCCTGCGCTCCCAGGGCAGACCTTTGGAAAAGCGTTCCAGGTCAATGCCGTTGACGATGACATGGCACTTCCCCGCCGGATGCCCTTCGCGCAGCAGCGCCTCGCGCACAGCGTTTGATACGCCAACGATGGCGCAGGTGCGCTGCGCCAGCCACAGCGACTGCCAGCGCAGCAGCGGGCTGTAGCGCTCGTGCACGTTGTGCTCCACATGAATCAGGCATGGCACGCCAGCCAACAGCGCGCCCCAGCGCCCCCAGATGTGTTCGCTAAATCCGTGCGCAACAACGACATCAGGCCGCCAGCGGCGACACAGGCGTGCCACCGCCAGCACCGAAGCCAGGCGTGGCCAGCGCGGCATGACATACACCTCCATGCCGCGTGCGCGCATTTGCGCCACGCGCTCGTTTGGATCCACCGAAATGCGGCGGCGCAGCACCAGCATGGTTTGCTGGCGCACATCGGGCGCGCACAGGTCAATGGCCACTTGCGTGGCGCCAGAAAAGCCGCCGGAGACAAAGTGCAGCACGCGCAGTGGGCGTTTTTTTTCTTTGAGTGTTGTGTCGTCGTCGTTCATCGCTGCACTCCCGCGCCAGCGCCCAGAGCGCCGCTGGCCGCCAGCCACACGCTGATGCCAAGCAAATAAAACATGTTGCCGTTGTTGTGGGCAAACATGACCTGCGTGGCGCCAAAGACGAGGTAGCCCGCCACTGCCAACAGCCCGCACAGCGCCGCCGTGGCGCGAGCGGCGGCGGCCACGTTTGCGGCACTGCCATACCCCGTGCGCTGACGCCACGCCCGACGCCAGGCGCTCCACAGCAGCACGGCGGGCACGGCATAAAACAGCGCCAACGCCACGCAACCCAGCAACCCACGCTTGGCCCACATATCCAGCCATTCGTTGTGGGCGTGGTTGAACTCCACCGCTACTGCCGGCAGTCGCCCATCCTTGGCCGCCGCTGCCAGCGCGCGTTCATAGCCGCGCTGGCCGATGCCCGCCAGCGGCTGCGCCCCGCCCTGCTCCCAGGCAAAGCGCCAAAACGAGCGCCGCAGCCCCACCGAGGTGCCAGCCGCCAGCGGCGCGCTGCCTGCCTGCTGCCACTCACGCTGCACCAGCGCCAGGCGCTCGTGCACCGGCGGCAGCGCCAGCAGCAGCAAACTGGCGGCAGCGGCAGCGGCCAGCAGCGGCGCGGCGCGGCGCACCGTCAGCGCACGCAAGGCTGCGGCCAGCAGCGCCAGCATGAGCGCCAGCAGCGGCAGCGCCAGCCAGCCGCCCCGACTGCCGCTGGCAATGCTTGCCCCCAGGCCGAGTGCCGCTGCCAGCCAGCCGGCGGCGCACACCAACACGCTCTGCCCCGCATGGCGTGCGTGCAGCGCCCACGCTGCGCTCCAGGCGCCCAGCAGCAGCGCCAGATTGCCAAACTGGATGGCGTTTGTGTGCCCATCCGCCCGCTCTTGCCCCAACACCAGCACTTCGTGCAGCGCCAGCAGTCCGGCGCCTGCTGCGCCCAGCCAGCACGCCCAGCGCAGCGTGTCCGCGCGCAGCGGCGCGCTGATGAGCGCCAGCACGATGGGCAGTATCAGGAAACACTTCGCGCTGCGCCCCACGCCCAGGGTGCGCCAGATGACCTCGCCGCCGTCCACGATGTGCATAGCCCACGCCAGCCCCATGATGACGATGGCGGCCGCCCACGCCGCTGCGCCGCCGCTGCACACGCGCCGGCGCGCGCACCAATGGCGTGCAGTACGTGGCACACGACGCAACCCAAGCGCCAGTAGCGCCAACGCGCCTGCGGTGTAGCCCGAATGCAACGCAAGAAAAGGCGCCAGCGTGGCCAGCACGCTGGCGCCCAGCATCCACCTGGCACTGGGGGCACGCACAGCGGGCACTCGCTTAGTGCCCAGCGGGCAGCTTGTCGCCCTCTTTCAGGCGGTAGCGTGTGCCGCAATAGGGGCAGGTGGCCGGCCCACGCTTCAAATCAAGGAATACACGCGGGTGTGAGTTCCACTTTTCCATACCCGCTTTGGGATTGGGGCAAGTGGTGCGCCCGCTTTCCGTCAAATCGCAGGCGCTCAGTTCAATTTCAGCGCGGGGCAGGGTTTCCATGGCAACAACCTCCTTCTTCTTGGCGCAATGTTTGTATTCCTTGGGGTGACAGCGCGTCACACGCGCGCCAGCCAGTGCGCATATTTCTCGCTGCGTCCGTGGACGATGTCAAAGTAGGCACTCTGGATTTTTTCCGTAATCGGACCGCGCCGCCCTTCCCCAATTTGCACACGATCCATTTCGCGAATCGGCGTGATTTCAGCGGCGGTGCCAGAGAAAAACATTTCGTCAGCAATCCAGCACTCGTCACGCGTGATGCGCCGCTGTTGCACTTCAAGCCCCAAGTCAGCGGCAATGTGCAGCACCGTGTTGCGTGTAATGCCGTTGAGCGCCCCGGCAGACAAGTCGGGCGTGGCCAGCACGCCGTCGCGCACGATAAAAAGGTTCTCGCCCGAGCCCTCGCTCACAAAGCCTGCCGTGTCCAGCAGCACCGCTTCGTCGTAGCCGTCCTCGGTCACTTCCATGTTCGCCAAGATGGAGTTGGTGTAGTTGCTTACTGTTTTCGCCTGCGTCATCGTCACGTTGACGTGGTGGCGCGCATAGCTGCTGGTTTTCACGCGGATACCACGCGCCATGCCGTCTTCGCCCAAATACGCGCCCCACGCCCACGCCGCCACCATCAGGTGCACTTTGTTGCCACGCGGGCTGACGCCGAGTTTTTCCGATCCCAGCCACACCAGCGGGCGCACATACGCTTCTGCCAGTCCATTGGCGCGCAGCACATCTTTTTGCGCTTCGTTGATTTGCTCTGCTGTAAAGGGCAGCTTCATACGCAAGATGCGCGCTGAGTTCATCAGGCGCTTTGTGTGCTCTTGCAGGCGGAAGATGGCGCTGGCGCCATCATCGGTTCTGTAAGCGCGCAGTCCTTCAAACGCGCCGCATCCATAGTGCAGCGTGTGCGAGAGCACGTGCATACTGGCACTGCGCCAGGCAACGAGCTGGCCGTCAAGCCAAATCTTTCCATCACGGTCATCCAGAGCGGGGGCAGGGGCATTCATCGCAGTGTTCCTTGAAACTCATCAGCGCGCTTCATGGGCGCAAACGGCGCGCATTCTATGCAGCCGCCGCCCTGATAGAGAGCTCATCATATACTCCCATATAGAATATTTGTATGCCCGCAATTTATAGGGGTAAAAGAAATATACCCCTATTTCAATTTAAGCTCGTTTTTTCTCCCTCTATTAATTCGCTTTGCCAGCAGGGCAAGCTCACTCCACCTGCACCGAAGCAGCAACGCGAGCGGCGGCTGAAAAACCCGCGTGATTCAACATGGCAAACTATGCGTGGCATGGCTGTTGGCGCAGATACAACAGCCTATGTCCCCCATGTAACCTTTCCCCTCTCGTAAGGAGTTTTCAAGATGTTGAAAAAACTGCTTGCAGCCATCGCTGCTTGCTGCGCGGCTTCCGCCTTTGCTGCTACGGATGTCAACACCGCAACAGCCGAGGATTTGAATGGCGTCAAAGGCATTGGCCCTGCAATGTCAGCCAGGATTATTGAAGAGCGCCAGAAGGGTCAGTTCAAGGATTGGGATGACTTGAAGGCGCGCGTCAAGGGAATTGGAAATAAAAGGGCCGAAAAGCTCTCGGGTGAGGGGCTGACCGTTGATGGCACCAGCTACAACATTCTCAAGGTATCGTCT
>ONTY01000109.1 GCA_900320815.1 uncultured Pseudomonadota bacterium | reverse complement strand
TCAAGTGGCAATACCAGAGCGCACAAGGCAACACCGGCACCGCCGCGCAGATTGCGCGCAAATACATTGGCGAGAAGCCTGATGTCATCGTCGCCATTGCCACGCCTGCCGCGCAGGCTGTGGTCGCCGCCACCAAAGACATTCCCGTGGTGTATGCCGCTGTCACGGACCCCATCGCCGCGCAACTGGTCAAAAGCTGGGAGCCGAGCGGCACGAATGTCACCGGCGTCTCGGACGCACTGCCGCTCGCCGAGCAAGCCGACACCATCGCCCGCGTGGTTCCCGGCGCCAAGCGCGTGGGCATGGTCTACAACCCGGGCGAGGCGAACTCGGTCGTCGTCGTCGAGGAGTTCAAGCGCATCCTGCCGGGCAAGGGCATGGATCTGGTGGAAGCGGCTGCGCCGCGCACCGTGGACATCCCCAGCGCCGTGCGCTCGCTGGGCGGCAAGGTGGACGTGATTTACACCAACACCGACAACAACGTCGTCTCCGCCTATGAATCGCTGGCCAAAGCTGCGGGCGAGTTGAAGATTCCGCTGGTAGCTGCTGACACCGACAGCGTCAAGCGCGGCGCCGCTGCTGCGCTGGGTCAGGACTATCGCGGCATGGGGCGGCAGACCGGGCGCATGGTGCTGCGCATCCTTGCGGGCGAAAAACCGGGCGACATTGCCTCGGAAACGGGCAAGGAGCTGGAACTGTTCCTCAACGCCAAGGCTGCCGAAGCACAGGGCATCACATTTTCTGATGAACTGCTGAAACAGGCCAAAGAAGTGCTGCGCTAAGCACGCGCCGTTTTCTTGCGCTGAAAAGCCGCTCGTTGCCGGGCGGCTTTTTTTATAGGATTTTCCACCGCATTATTTATGCGCCCCGCTTTTTCGGTGTGCCTATTTTGCACGGCACGCATAATGGGGCTTGTGCCATTGAAGTTGGCGATATTTTGATTGGCGCCTGCGGCCAGCAGGGCAAGGATTTTTTCTGCATCCCCTTTTTTAGCGGCAGCAAGCAGTTGCAGGTCAAGGCGTTTCATGGCGGAGAAGAACATAAAAAAATGTCCGCAGCGGCGGCGGACAGAGTTTGCGGAAAAGCCGATCGTGCTGGCGATGGTTATTATTCGCCTGCTGCTGGTGTATTGTCTGGCGCGCTTGCCGCCTCGCTTGCCGCGGTGCTGGGCGCGGCGCTGCCGGATTCTTTGAGGAGGTGGACAAGCTGCGCCTGGCCATATTTTTCAGCAATCATCAGCGCGGTGCGTCCATCAGTGGTTTTGGCGTTGGCGTTGGCGCCTTTTTGCAGCAGCAGGTGGGCGCTCTCAAGCTGGCCATAACGGGCAGCGAACATCAGGGCGCTCCAGCCGCTTTGCTGGGCAGCGTCAATATCGGCGCCAGCGGCCAGGAGTTTTTCCGTGATGGCGGTGTGACCGTAGCGGGCGGCAAAAATCAGAGGCGTCCAGCCATCTTTTTGTGCAGCATTAATATTGGCGCCAGCGTCAATGAGCTGAGCAACAATATCGGTGTGGCCTTTGGAGGCGGCGATGAGCAGCGCGGTCCAGCCATTTTCCATGACGGCCTCAATATCGGCGTTTTGCCCAATCAGACGCGCAACTTCGGCAGTTGCGCCAGCTTCAGCAGCGCGCATGAGGGCGGTTTTTCCGTTGGCTGGCAGTGCCTGGCTCGCCTGCTGGGCAGCGGTGGTGGCTGCGGAGGCAGCGGGTTTTGGGGAATCACGACTATCGCAGCCGCTGGCAAGTGCCAGCATGGTGGCACAGAAGAGGACGGTGGCGCGCGGGCGGAGGCGGAAGCTGGACATAGCGCGAACTCTTTGGATATACATGGGTATGCGGAGCACTCATTGTAGGCGTGGGTGTTGCCTTGGGGGGAGGGCGCCGCGCCAGTGGCACGGCGGGATGCGGCAAGCCGCACAGCGGATGCGCCACACCTGGCAAACGCCTCTGATGAATTCCAATACCCAGCATCTTTGCAGTACACTTCCGGCAATGTATACGGGTAAATGCCAGTATACTCTATAAACATCCATCATGGCAAGCGATTGCGTTTGCCCGTACAACTTCCTTAAAAAATCACACCAAACTGCCCAACAACCGGCACAAACGTGCTGCACTTTGCTGCGGAAAAAGACACTGTCTGACATCGCTCGCGGCAGGCGTGCCAACTTCCATAACGCCCTTGCCAACCCATTGTCAGGCAACAACTTTTCCCATACCCGGGCGTCCCCCAGCCCTGATTTCAAAGGGATTAAGACCCGCGTAGGGGCAGGCTCCCGTGCCTGCCCGTCGGGCTCTGGGGTCATTTCCGGTTTTCCTCAAGGCTGCGTGTGTATGATGGGTATAGCTGCTTTTGCCGGTAATATATGCCGGCAACTATGTAATTAGTGATAGGGTATTGGTATATAGACGTTCTGTTTCTGTAGTGACTGTTCAGCGAAAGGTGACAGACGCCAGAGAAGAGTATGGGGAGGTTTTGATGTGTTTTTTCAATATGGTGCGTGCGACGCTATTGGCGCTGTCGTGATAGAGGCGTTAACCATTTTTTTGCGTGCCTGATGATTTGAGCCAGGGGCGGCTGGCACAAAATCCTTCCGTGGTGTGGTGTTCGGCAGCCCAGGCGCACATTTCTTCGGCAATTTGGGCAAGGGAAACGCGGCCTGTCAGAAGGGCGGCGTCGATGGCACGGGTGTCGTTGTCGGGGGCAAAGCCTTCAAGAGCAAAGATGGCGTCGCGCTGCTGCAGGGCGGCCTGGAGGGTTTCAGCGTCGGCTCTCATGGCTGTTCAGGGCTGGCAAGCGCTTTGGCTTCGCGCACAAGACGGGGGGTGTGCATGGCAGCGCCGCAGTAATGCTGCAGGCTCTGGCGCAGCAGGGCGTGCAGGGGACGGATGGCGGCGCCAAGACTGGCGATGGTGTGCAGGGTGGTGGTGAAGGGCGCGTCGGCGGCAAGCGCGGTTTCCAGCGCCTGCCAGTGCGCGCCGGGCAGGTGGTTTTCTTCGTCGCAGCTGGCAGCGCGCAAGCCGTTTTCGGGCACGAGGGTGTAGGCAGCGGCAGCGATAAGCGGTGTGAGGGTGAGGGTTTGGGTATCAAGCGCGGGCAGCTGCCCGGCTTCGCGCAGCAAGATGAGTTCAAAGGCGCGCAGGGCGGCGGCGGTGGGGGCGCGGCGCCCGGCGTCTGGCGCGGCAAGGTGCGCCAGGAGCGCGGCGTAGGCGTCAAACAGTCGCGGGGCGGGGTCTTCGCGCGGCAGGGCGCGCAGCAGCACTTCGCCAGCGTAGTAGCCCGCAAGCAAGGCGCCGCCGGCGGGCATGATGTGCCCGCCACCCCATTCGACGCCTTTGAGGGTGCGGATTTCGGCGCTGCCGCCCCAGGTGAGCAGCAGCGGCTGCATGGGCAAGAGAACAGGGCGAAAGTTGGAGGAGGGGCGGCGCGCGCCTTTGGCCAAAAGTGCGATGCGCCCAAAGCTGCGAGTGAAGGCTTCAAGGATGAGGCTGCTTTCGCTCCAGCGCCAGCTGTGCAGCACGTAGCCGGCCTGGTTGCTGATGCGCTGCGCGGCTTTACTCATAGCCAAAGCTGCGGATGCGGGCGCTGTCGTCAGCCCAGCCGCTTTGCACTTTGACCCAGAGTTCAAGGAAGACTTTGGCATCCAGCAGCGCCTCTAGCTCTTGCCGCGCCTGGCTGCCGATGCGTTTGATGCGCTGCCCGCCTTCGCCGATGACGATGGCTTTGTGGCTGGGACGCTCGACGATGATGGCGGCGGCGATGCGCAGCATGCGAGTGTGCTGGCGACTTGGCTCTTCCTCAAAGCGTTCGATGACGGTGGTGCAGGTGTAGGGCAGTTCGTCGCCAGTGAGGCGAAAGAGCTTTTCGCGCACGATTTCGGCGGCCAGAAAACGCTCGCTGCGGTCGGTGAGGGCGTCGGCGTCGTAGCGCCAGGGCTGCTGGGGCATGTAGGGAGCGCAGATTTCCAGCAGGCGCTGCACATCGCGCGGGTTTTTGGCGCTCATGGGCACCAGTTCGGCAAAGCTGTGGCGCTGCTGCATGTCGCGCAGCCAGGGGGCAATGTCGGCGCGGCGGCGCACGGTGTCGAGCTTGTTGGCGATGAGGATGGCGGGGGTGGCAGCTTTGAGCAGGGCAAGTGCCTTGGCGTCCGCCAGGGTGAAGCTGCCGGCTTCAACGACAAAGAGGACGAGGTCAACGTCTTCCAGCGCACCGCGTACGGCGCGATTGAGCGATCGGTTGAGCGCGGCGGTGTGGCGCGTCTGAAAGCCTGGGGTGTCGACGAAGATGAATTGCACGCCGCCACCGGTGTTGCCCTCCAGCGTGCGCACGCCAGTGATGCGGTGGCGCGTGGTTTGTGCCTTGCGGCTGGTGATGCTGATTTTTTGCCCCACAAGAGCGTTGAGCAGGGTGGATTTGCCGACGTTGGGGCGACCCACGATGGCGATGTGGCCGCAGTGTGTTTCAGGCGCAGCCAGGACGGGAAGAGGGGAGGGGGCAGCAGGCTCGGTCATGGGGCGCTTTGCAACTGCTGCAGCACGGCGGCGGCGGCTTGCTGCTCGGCGGCGCGGCGCGATCGCCCTTGCGCAGTGGCGCTGATGCCGCGCCCATCAACCTGGCAGACGACTTCAAACATCTGGCTGTGTGCGGCGCCAAGGGTGCGCACGATGTCGTAGCGCGGCAGTTGCATGTGGCGCGCCTGCAGCCACTCTTGCAGACTGGTTTTGGCATCTTTGGCGGCGGCTGTGAGCGCCGGGGTGATGGCGACATGAGCAAACAGGCGCCGCACCAAGTGCACGGCGGCATCGTGCCCGCCGTCCAGATAGATGGCGCCGATGCAGGCCTCGAGCACGTCAGCCAGGATGGAGGGGCGCTGCCGCCCGCCGGAGCGCGCTTCGCCCTCGCCCAGTCGCAGCAGCGCCGGCAGGCCGAGTTTCAGTGCCAATTGATGTAGGCTGTCTTGGCGCACCAGTTTGGCGCGCACGCGCGAGAGTTCGCCTTCAGGCAGCTCACCCTGCGCCTCATAGAGCATGTGCGCTACAACCATGCCCAGCACCGCATCGCCCAGAAACTCCAGCCGCTCGTAATGCTCCGCAGAAAAACTGCGGTGCGTGAGCGCGCGCTGCAGCAGCCCCACATTGCGGAACTGGTGCCCCAGCACGCTTTGCAGCGCAGCGAGGCTGCTGTTATTGGTAGGTGTCTTTTGTGGAACCACTGTATTTGATGAGCAGAAAGACCGGCTCAATAATCGGGATTTCTTTTTCGTAGGCAAACGACACATTGATACGTCCGCCGTCTTTGGTGACTTCCAGGTCGCTGCCACGAATGGATGTGATGTAGTCAGCAGACGATGCCAAATCAAAAAACTTCCGGACCTCAGCGACGGTTTCTGACTGTTGCGCGGCATTTTTTGCGATTTTCATGATCGACATGTATTCCGAGAATGTGGGAATAACTCGGAAGCCAATTAGCGCCACAAATGCCAGTAAACAGCCCACAATCAGCAGGCCGATGGCGGAGATGCCGCGTTGCGCGGCGGGGTGTTTGGATGCCATGATGCGTTTTTCCTTTGTTGCCTAGTTGAAAGAACCGATGCGTTTGGGTGCACTGAAATTCATCCAGATAAAAAAGGCTTTGCCCACCAGGTTGGCTTGTGGCACAAAGCCCCAGTAGCGTGAATCCAGGGAATTGTCGCGGTTGTCGCCCATCACAAAGAAATGCCCTGCAGGCACGCGGCAGGTAACGCCTTCAATGCTGTAGCGGCAGGCATCTTGGGCGGGGAA